>JBKJUD010000200.1:0-9658 GCA_046590735.1 Candidatus Eiseniibacteriota bacterium
AGCGTGCCCTCGCGCTTGCCGATCTCGATGTACTCGTTGATCGTCTTGAACGCTTTCCGGCTGACCACCGGGCCGACGTTCGTGTCCGGCGCGGCGGCGTCGCCGAGCTTCAGCGCCTTGGTCTTCGCGACGACCATGCCGGCGACCTGGTCATACACGCTGTCGACGATGATCGCGCGCGAACACGCCGAGCACTTCTGCCCCTGGAACCCGAACGCCGCGGCCACGATGCCGGCCGCCGCGCTCTCGAGATCCGCTTCATCGTCGACGACGGTGGCATCCTTGCCGCCCATCTCGGCCACCACGCGCTTGATCCACAATTGCCCCGCCGGCCGCTTGCCCGCCTTCTCGACGATGCCGAGGCCCACGTCCTTCGAGCCGGTGAACGAGATGAAGCGCACCCGCGGCGAGTTCACCAGGTGCTCGCCGACGGTGCCACCGGGGCCCGGGAGGAAGTTGATGACGCCGGCCGGGAAGCCCGCCTCCTCGGCGACCTCCATGAATTTCGCGGCGATGACGATCGAGTCGCTGGCGGGCTTGAGCACGACGCAGTTGCCGGTGACCGCCGCGGCGGTCGTCATGCCGGTGAGGATCGCGAGCGGGAAATTCCACGGTGGGATGACCGTGCCGACGCCCAGCGGAATGTAGAACAGGCCGCCCTTTTCGCCGGGCACCGGTGTGGTCGGCTGCGGCGGCGCGAGGCGGATCATGTCGCGCGCGTAGAACTCGAGGAAGTCGATCGCCTCCGCGGTGTCGCCGTCGGCCTCTGCCCACGTCTTGCCCACCTCGAGCACCATCCAGGCGCTGAGTTCGTGCTTGCGGCGCCGCATGATCTCGGCGGCGCGCAGCAGGTACTGGGCGCGCTCCTCGCCGGGCACGTCCTGCCAGGAGTCGAATGCCTTCCACGCCGCGTCGAGCGCGCGTTCCGCATGCTCGGTGGTGGCGCTGGCGGTGCGGCCGACCACCACGCCGAGGTCGCTCGGGTTGGTCGAGGTGATCGTGTCGCCGGTGGTCACGCGTTCGCCCCCAATGACGAGCGGATACTCCCGGCCCAACTCGCCGCGCACCTGCGCCAGCGCGGCCTCGAAGGCGGCACGGTGGGCGGGCTGCGAGAAGTCGGTGAACGGCTCGTTGGCGAAGGGCCGGAGTTCGGTGGCGGTGGGCATCGCGGGTCTCCTGAATGTCGGGGCGGGCCGGGCACTCGCGACCGGCACGGGCCCCGAAGTCTACACGAACGGGGCGTTTGGGGGAGTGCCGCGGAGTGGCAATTCTGCTCGGGTGGCTCTCATGCATGGGGTGCGTCACGTCGCCCGGCTCCGCGCGCGGGACGGGGCCGGCGATCACCCCCAGCCGCCGGCCACCCGATAACCGCGGTACCCACGATCCTGCATTTCCCCGACTCTCCCCCTTCTGCGCCACGCTTCCATGCTCCGATGCATCTACACCTATTGTTGGAGGCATTTTTCCCATGCTGCAAATCCCCGCTGAGCGGGTCTTCCTCGAGTACGCCGAGGCCGTGAATCGCACGGACCGCGGGTGGCTCGAGTTTCTCTGTGCCCCGGATGTCAGCTTCGCGGCGCCCGAGTCAGGTTTCGTCCACACCGGGCCGCGCGCCGTGGCGGATGCCGTGCTCGCCCTCGCGGGCGACGGGGCGCTGCTCGATGTCGTCGGCTCCCCCGGCGCGGGCGCCGCGATCGCCGCTCCTCGCGCCCTGCTCCAGCGCCGCACCGTCGCGGCGTCCGGGGGCTGGCCGGTCACCATCGTCGTCTGGGAAGGCATCGAGGGACGGGCTTGGCGCGCGGTGCGTGCCGAGTCGCTGCGCATCGGGGCAGAAGGCATCGCGCAGATCGTGGCGCGCGGTCTCGACCTGCCGGTGTCGGTCCTGGAATCGGTCCATCCGCTGCACCCGCCCGCGCCGTGGGTGCGGGAGCACGTGGCGCCCGCCACCCGCACGGCGCCCGGGCATCTCGCCATCGGGCTGCACCAGCGCGCCAGCTACTTCGACTTCGCGGTCGATCCCCTCTTCGCACGGATCGCCGAGTGGATGGCCGTGCGGCGCATCGAGCCGGGCGGCCCGTGGATGGCGCTCTTCGACGATCCCACGCAGCACGAGGCGCGCGCGATGCCCTTCACCGTCGCCATCGAGGTGGCCGGCACCTTGGCGCGGCCGCCGGCCGGGGCCCGGTCTCTGCCCGTCGTGCATCCGTGGCATGCGCCGAATTCGTGGATGTCGGCGCCTGGCGATCTCGTCTTGCTGGCGATGGAACCGGTGACGGTAGCGTCGGTGCGGCGCGCGCCGTGGCGGTCGACCGGCGAATTCCGTCGCCTCATTGGCGATACGCGCAAGGCGCTCGCCGGCGCCGGGCGCATGGCGCGCTGGCCCATCCGCGAGTACTACCACGACACCTCGCCGGATCCCGCGCAGGCCGCGACGGGCGAGTGGGAGGTGCAGGTTCCGCTGGGCTAGCGGAGACGGCGCGGCGGGACGGGAACCCGCCGCGCCGTGTCAGGCCTCGCGCGGGTGGCGGTGAGGGGAATTCGCGCATGGACGCGTTGAGTGGAATGGCGTAGCGTTACTGGTGTAGGGCGAGGGCCTTCTGCTCGCCCCTCTCGCGCCACTCATCCACGCCCATCAACGGAGATCCCGATGAAATCGACTTCACTCGCCACGCTCGTTGGTTCCTGCCTGCTCCTGACCTTCGCGTCCACCGCGCTCGCGGGCACGCCGCAACCCTCTATCACCGGGACGGCTCCCTCCCCGATCGACTTCCAGCCCAACATCACGATCATGGATCAGTGCGGCGGGCCGATCACCGGCGGCTGGGGCGTCTACGACTTGGTCGGCTGGCGGGTCGGCTACAGCTTCGTGCCGACGGTGACGGCCAGCCCGCTCGGGATCGCGCTCCCGGTCTCGTACAACGGATTCACCACCTTCTCCATCTACGCGGAAATCTCCACCGATGACGGCTTTGGGCACCCGGGCGTCCTGCTCTACACGGGACCCACGGTCACCATCACCAACCCCCCCAACTACCCGGCCGCGGCGCAGGCGCGCCTGAAGTTTGCCAACGCGCCGGTGCTGAACGCGGGCACCAGCTACGTCGTCGTGTTGCGCACTCCCACCGGCGCGTGCTTCGTGGACTCCGGCCCGGGCGCGTGCGGCGGCGTTCTCTCGCAGAGCCTCGACGGCGGCGTGACGTGGACGAACCAGGCCGGCGGCCAGATCCGCGCGATGGTCTCGCCCTAGGTTCGCTCGCTGCTTTCCCTTTCTACCTGGCGCCCCGCGGCCGCACGCTGCGGGGCGTCACGGTTTTCGCCCGCGCGCGCGGCGGCTTCGCGGCCAGTCTCACGCGCCGCCCGCTCTTCCACTCCTCGGCGCGCAGCGCCCAGCGCTCGTGATCCGTCCAGCGGCCGGCGATCTTGAGATAGCCCGGCGAATATCCTTCGTGGCGAAAGCCGAGTGCGCGCGCCAGCGCCAGCGAGGCGACGTTGACGGGCTGGATGTTGGCCTCGACGCGGTGCAACTTGAGCGTCCCGAACGCGTGGTCGAGGGCCAGCGAGAGACCTTCGCGCATCAGGCCCTGGCGGGCGAACTCCTCGCCGATCCAGTACCCGATGTAGGCGTTCTGGAAGCAGCCGCGCACGATCTCGCCCAAGCCGATCATGCCGAGCATCGCGTCGTCCGCGCGGCGCATCAGGAGGAGACGGTGGATCTTGTCGGTCGGGCCCTCGGCGAACTGCGTGCGCAGCGCCGCCGGATCGTTCCACGGCGTGCCGGTTCGCGGGCGGGGTTCCCACGGCGCCAGGAACCGCCGGTTGCGCTCGCGCAACGCGACATATGCGCGCACATCCCCGAGGCCTGCGTGTCGCAGGTACACGCGCGGGCCCACGCGCACCGCGTCGGCCGGCGGCTTAGCGGCGCTTGCGGAAGACGGCATCGGGCACGCCCTTGTTCACCGCGTACTGGTAGAAGGTGAGCGTGATCGTCCCGCGCACCGGGCCGCGGGGGTGCTGCGCGAGGTCGGTACCATCGCGCGGCGCGCCGGGACGGCGCGGATTGTAGTCGGGCAGGCCCTCGGGCAGCGTCATGGTGATCTTCGTGCGCTTGGGCAGGCGATAGCCGGATTGCAGCGAGTAGGTGGTCTCGGCCTGGAACGACATGCCCGGCGCGCCGCCCTGTCCGGACACCTGGGCCTGGATGCGGGTGATCGTCCAGTTGGTCGGGTTCACCCAGATTTCCACCGGGACGTCGGGCACATCCTCGATCGAGTCGGCCAGCGGGTGGATGTGCGCCGACCGCGTCATGCGCCCGAGCACGCCAGGCTTGGGCTTGAGCACGACGTGGTAACGGCGTGCCGCGCCCGAGCCGACGACGCTGCACGAGATCGGCAGGAAGCGCTCCGGGCCGAACACCGTCGGCAGCAGGAACACGCCCTGCTCCGGCACCAGCGCGAAGCCGCGGCTGCGGATCGCCGTCTTGTCCGGCGCGCGGAAGTAGGCGGTCACGGCCATCTCTGGCATCTCGATACCGGGGAAGTCGACCTCGACGCGCGCGTCCACCTTGTAGTCGCGCAGGCCGCGGTAGGCCTTGTCGAGTTGGGCGATGACCCACGACGCCGGCGGCGCGGGGGCCGCGGACGCGAGGGACGGGAGGCCCGCCGTGGCGCACAACAGCGCGGCCGCGGCGAGCAGGGTGTGTCGCATCATGTGACGATGTCCTTCCGGAGAAAGAAATAGGTGGCCGCCGCGTAGAACCCCAGCGAGTAGCCCACCAGCACCGAGAGGTCGCGCACGATCGGCTCCCACGCCAGCCTGGCGTCGAAAGCCCGCGACCACACCGGGAAATAGGTCGTGAAGACGTATGGTCGAATCGGTTCGAGCACCTTCAGCGGCGTCGAGCTGATCACCAGGCACACGATCAGCACCGCCATCGTGCCGATGATCGGGCCGATGGGGTTGATCACCAGCACGCTCAGCAGGAACGCGAGGCTGCTCACCGTGGTCATCGCCGCCGCGCCCAGCGCCAGCGCCAGTGCCACGCGCGCGTAGCCCTCGGACTCCGACACGACGGTGATCCCGGTGCCCGCCAGCAGCAGCGGCCCGTGTCCGAAAAACGCCGCGCCCACCGCCAGCGTCACCGCGCCGAGAAAGAACACCAGCGCCACGCAGTACAGCGTGGCGACCGCGTACTTCGCGGTCAGCACGCTGAACCGGGACGGCGGCCGCACGCAGAGCAGACGCAGCGTGCCGGCGCTCGCCTCGCCCGCCACCGCGTCGCCGGCGACCAGCGTGATGAGAAACGGCACGTGCACGAACAGCGACATCAGGATGACCCGCACGAGGAACAATGCGTTGACCGGCGAGCCGACGATCATCAGCCCGGCCATCGGCGGGATGCCGCCGAACTCCGGCGAGCGCTCGATGTGCGACGCATGGAACGCCCACATCAGCAGCGGGATCACCACGCCGAGCGCCGCGAAGCCGATGTAGGTGCGCAGTTGCGCGCAGGTCTTGTGCAGCTCGACGCCGAACACGCGCCAGGTCTCGCGGATCATCCGCGCGAGCCTGGCGCAGAGCCGCGGTCGCTGCTCGACTCCTCGGTGATGCGCAGGAAGTACTCCTCGAGCGAGCGCACCGGCACCAGCGCGCTGATCGCCACGCCAGCACGCACCAGGTGCGTGTTGAGGTCCGCCGCCGCGCCGCGCTCCACGGAGATTCGCAGGTGACCCGCGTGGTCTTCGACGCCGCGGGTCTGCGAAAAGGTGCCGACCGCGGTGTGCAGCGCCTCGTGCATGCCGTCCGCCGGCATGACGTCGAGCACATCGTGCTCGCCGCGCGCCAGCTCGTCGACAGAGCCCTGCGCCACCAGCCGGCCGTTGTGCAGGATGGCGACGCGCGTGCAGATCAGCTCCACCTCGCTCAGCAGGTGCGACGACAGGAACACGGTGATGCCGAACTGCTGCGCCAGGTCGCGCAACAACTCGCGCACTTCCTTCATGCCGAGTGGATCGAGGCCGGTGGTCGGCTCGTCGAGCAGCACGAACTGCGGGCGGCACAGCAGCGCCTGCGCGATGCCCAGCCGCTGCTTCATTCCGTGCGAGTAGGTGCGCACCGTGTCGCGGCCGCGGCCGGTCAGGCCGACGAGATCGAGCAGTTCCTCGGCGCGGCGCGGCTCGCGCAGCCCGGCCTGGCGCATCAGCAGGCGCAGGTTCGTGAGGCCATCGAGATAGCCGTAGAAGTCGGCGCGTTCCACCAGCGCGCCCACGCGCGCGAGGATGCCGCGGCGATCGCGCGCCATCGTGGTGCCGAACAACTGCACCGTGCCGGCGCTGGGGCGCACGAGATCGAGGATCATGCGGATCGTCGTGCTCTTGCCTGCGCCGTTGGGACCGAGGAAGCCGAAGACGTCGCCCTCGTGCACCGCGAGATCGAGGCGGTCGACGACGCGGCGCGCGCCGTAGCTCTTGGTGAGGCCGTCGGTCTGGAGGATCGCGGTCGCCATCAGCTGGCCAGGAACTCGTTCACCAGCGCGGCGAACGCCTCGGGGGCCTCGTAGTGCGGGAGGTGCGAGACGCCGCGCATGATCTCGAGCCGCGCGTCCGGCAGCCGGTCGCGCAGCAGTTCGCCCCAGGCCAGGGGGACGTGCTTGTCGTGCTCGCCCCAGATCAGCAACGTGGGCGCGGTGACCTGCGAGAGGGACGGCTCCATGCCGTCGCGCCGCTGCTCCGCGGTGAGGGCGTGGGCGCGGCGACGCTCGTACTCGACGGCGCGCGCGCCGTCGGCGGCGAAGGATGTGCGAACCTCGTTCATCAAGACGCGATCGTACACCAGTTCGTCGTACCGCGCGCGCAACGTGCCGCTGGGCACCAGGCGCGCCGGCATCCCGGTGGCGCCCACCAGGACCAGGCGGCGCACGCGCTGGGGAAACCGCGCCGCGAGGTCGAGCGCGAAGCCGCCCCCGCGCGAGGCGCCGATCAGGTCGAAGGTCGGCATGCCGCATTCCGTCGCGAGCGCGGCCAGCACCTGGGGCATGTCGGGGGCGGGCGCGCCGGCTGCGAGGTCGGCGCTGTCGCCGTGGCCGGGGAGGTCCGGCGCCACGCAGCGCGTGTGGTGCGCGAGCAACGGCAGGACGCGCGACCAGATCTTCGATGACGACAGCGCGTTGTGGACGAGAAGGCGCGGCGGCACCAGCGGGCCTTCGGCGCCGAGTTCGCGGACGAAGAGATCGTAGCCGGCGACGGTGATCGCGCGGCCCGGGCGAAGGTTGTCCATCCGCGCATCATGTGAGGAGGGGTGTCGCCCGGTCAAGGCGCCGACCGGGGGACCGGTGACGGCCGGAACCGCCGAGACGGTCGCGCTGTAGATCGGTTGCCGCGGACGCACGATCCGCACGAATCCGCTCGAGACCCGGTCACTGTCACATGACACACGACAGCCCCCCCCCTGTGGCGCACCTGATCGCGCGAGAGTTGTCGCACTCGTCCTGATTCCCCTTCTGGCCTTTCTGATTCGAATTGTTATCGCTTCCCGTGGCTTGCACTCCCCGGTGGACGTCCTGTTCCGTCCGGACTCCGGTGGATATGTCCGGGCCGCGCGCGCGCTGCTCGACACTGGTCAGTTCTCGGCGGCGGTCAGCGGCATTCCAGACGCGCTGCTGGCGCCCGGCTTCCCAGCGTTCCTCGCCGCCGTGTTTGCGCTGGATTCCTCCAACCTCGTGGCGACTGCGGTGGTCCTCTGCCTCGTCAGCGCGTTGACCTGCGTGCCTATCTTCCTCATCGCGGAATCGTTCGGCGGATGCCGGGCGGGCGGCTGGGCAGCGGCGCTGTGGGCCGCCAATCTGACCAGCGTGGCGGCGGCGCCGTTGTTCCTCTCCGACTCGTCGTTCACGCTGCTCGTCGCTCTCTCCCTGTTGTGCACGGTGCGGTATTGGCGCGAGCAACGGATGCGCGACCTCCTGCTGGCCGCCGCCCTCAGTGCCCTCGCGATGCTGGTGCGCGTCGTCGGCGGAGCCAGCGTGGCGGGTCTCGTGCTGTGCGCGCTGGCGGCGCGGGGGACCACGCGGCGGCGCGCAGTCGCACTTGCCATCGTCTCGGTGGTGGTCGCTCTCGTCATCGGGCCGTGGATCGTGCGCAATCATCGCCTAGGCGCGGGCTGGCGGATCGAGACGAATTCCGCCGACATGTTCTACTACTACCAGGCTGGGACGATGGCATCGATCGTTCGCGACCAACCGGCTGACTCGCTTCGCGCGCGGTGGAAAGCCGCCGACGACGCCGAGTTCGCCGCGCACCCGGACATCTATCGCGACGAAGCCGATCGCATCGGGTACAAGTCCCGGAAGGCGCAGGCGATCATCCGCACCGGCCCGCTGCTCTTCGCCCGACTGCAGGTGCAGCCGACCATCCTGCTCCCCGACGCGCCGACGCTCCTCGAACTCCTCGGCCTCACCGAGGGAGAACGCGGCACGCTGGATGTCCTGCGGCGGCGGGGATTGGTGGCGGCCGTCGCATTTTACTTCGAGGGGAAGTTGTGGCTCCTCGCGCTGCTCGTGCCGTTGCTTGGCGTCATCGCCCTGACCTACGTCGCGGCGGCCGCGCAGGCCCTCGCGTGGTGGCGCGGCGGGAGGCGGCTTATCCTGGCGCTCTGGCTCATGATGGTGGCGCTGTATCTCCTCGCCCCCGGTCCCATCACGATGCCCCGGTATCAATTGCCTGCGCTTCCCCTGCTCACGACGATGGCCGGCCTGGCCTGCAGCGCGCTCTGGTCGCGCCACCGGAGTCGGTTCCGGGGCGAACCCGCGGCCGGGCTGTGGCGTCAGAGACGCTGCACATCGGGCTGAACCGATGGCCCTGTCCTGCCGATGCACCCTGTGGCATACTGCCAATGGTCGACCATGAGCAGCCACTCGTGAGGCACCGTCCACCCATGTCCTCCGTCCCGACCCGGATCCGCGCCCTGACCGCTTGGCTCACGCTGCTCGCGTGCGTGTGGGCGGTGTGCGCCGTGCCGGCCAGCGAGATGGTGTGCGTGAGTGGCATGCCCATGCCGGTCTCAACCTGCTCGGGGTGCGTCGCGCACGCGCCGACGGCCGCCGCCTCGCTCACGCGGCCGGCCCCGGGACTCGCGCCAGCGAGTGTGCAGTCGCACTGCTGCGTGGAGCGCAGCACGCAGGTCACGCCCGCCGTCGCGGCGGGTTCCACGCGGTCGCTCGCCACCGCGCCGCTGGCCCCCGCGCCGCCTGCGTCGGCGGTCGACCCGATGCCGCCGGGTCCGTACCTTGCCTCGCTCGACCGCTCGACGTCCCCGCCTGTGCTCCCCCACGAGAGTTCGCCCACCATCCTGCGTCTGTAGTCCCTGCCACCGGTGTGACCCCGCCCGCGCTCCAGCGCGGCACGCGGGAGTCGTCCTGCGCCGCGACATCCTCCAGGAGGATTGCATTCGCCGCGCGAACCCGATGCAGGGAGATCTCGTCGTGTTGAATCCATCCATCCGTCTGCCCCTCCTGCTTGCGCTCCTCGCGCTGGCGGGGACCTGCCTGCGGAGCGCCCGCGCGGCGGAGCCCGCGCCCGTTCTCCTTCCCGGCCCGACCCTGTCGCTCGCGACGGCCGAGAGCCTCGCGCTCACCCGCAACCCCGGCCTCCAGGCCAGTCTCGCGGAG
>JBKJUD010000385.1:0-3109 GCA_046590735.1 Candidatus Eiseniibacteriota bacterium
GTCTATCGCGCCCGCGACACGCGGCTGGGACGCGACGTCGCGCTGAAGCTACTGCCCGCCGCTGTCGCTGCCGATCCGGAGCGACTCGCGCGCTTCGAGCACGAGGCGCGCACCGTCGCCCGGCTCAATCATCCCGGCATCGTCACGCTGTTCGCCATCGAGGACGCCGGCGCCACGCGCTTCCTCACCATGGAACTCGTCGAGGGCGAAACGCTGGACCGGCAGGCGAGCCCCGGGGGCATGCCGCTGGCCCGCGTGGTGGAGGTGGGCGCCGCGCTCGCCGAGGCGCTCGCAGCCGCGCACGAGGCGGGCGTCGTGCACCGCGATCTCAAGCCCGCCAACGTGATGCTCACCCGCGACGGCCGCGTGAAGGTGCTCGACTTCGGATTGGCGAAGCTCGCGCCCGCTGCGTCGAGCCTCGATGCGACGCTCGCCGCGACCGACGCGTCGCCGCTGACGATCCTGGGCGAAGTCGTGGGCACGGTCCCGTACATGGCGCCCGAACAGGTGCGCGGCGAACCGGTCGACGCGCGCACGGATCTCTTCGCGCTCGGCATCGTGCTGTACGAACTGGTGACCGGGAAGAGACCGTTCACCGGCGCCACCGCGGCGGATGTGAGCAGCGCGATCCTGCGCGATCCGCCCCCTGCACTGTCGCAGTTCCGGGCCGATGCGCCCGCGGGCATCGAGTCGCTCATCGCGCGCTGCCTGGAGAAGCACCCAGCGGCGCGATATCAGACCGCCCGCGAGCTGGCGCTCGACCTGCGGCGCGTGGCGCTGACCCGCGAGGCGGGCACGCTGCGGAAACTGCCGCCGGTCCCGACGACGCCACTGCTCGGGCGTGCGGATGCCCTCGCCGACGCCGCGCAACGGCTGCGTGACGGCGCACGCGTGCTCACCGTTTCCGGCTATGGCGGCACCGGCAAGACGCGCTTCGCCATCGCCCTCTTCGGCCTCGTGGCCTCCGACTATGCCGGCGGCGCGGCGTTCGTCTCGCTCGCCTCGGTGACTGCGGGCGCCGAGGTCCTGCCGACCGTCGCCACCCGCCTCGACATCGCCGAGGCGCACGGCCGCTCCGCGCTCGCGGCGCTGGCCACCGTGATCGGCGAGCGCCGCGTGCTGCTGGTCCTCGACAATCTCGAGCAGGTGCTGGATGCGGCGGAGGACATCGCGTCGCTCGTCGCGCGCTGTCCCGGGTTGCAGGTGGTGGCCACCAGCCGCGCGCCGCTGAGGATCGGCGCGGAGGTGGAGTTTGCGTTGCCGCCGCTCGACCTGCCGGCCGCAGGGGAAACCTCGCTCGACGCATTGCGCGCGTGCCCGTCCGTCGCGCTGCTGCTGCAACGCGCGGCGAAGGTGAAGCCGGAGTTTGCGCTCACCGCCGAGAACGCCACCGCCCTCGCCGCGATCTGCCGCCGTCTCGACGGCCTGCCGCTGGCGCTCGAACTCGCCGCTGCGCGCGTGCGCATCCTCGAGCCCGCTGCGCTGCTGCAACGGCTGGACCACGCGCTCGACCTGCTCACCTCGGGCGACCGCGACCTGCCGCTGCGCCAGCGCACGCTGCGCGCGACGATCAGCTGGAGCTACTCGCTGCTCGAGCCGGCCGAGCAGCGCGTGCTACAGCACCTCTCCGCCTTCCACGAGGGCTGGACGCTGGCGGGGATGGAGTCGGTGTGCTTCGACGACGACACCCGCTGGCATGCGCTCGACGCGCTCGACTCGCTGGTCGAGAAAGGGTTGGTGCGGGTGGTCGACGCCGGCGAGCGCTACGCGCTGCTCGAGACGATTCGTGCCTTTGCCGCCGAACAGTTGCATGCGGCGGGCGGCGTGGAGGCCGCACGCCAGGCGCACGCCGCGTACTTCGGCGCCCTCGCCGCCGATACTGCCGCGGGATTGCGCGAGACACGCCAACTCGAGGTCATGCAGGCCGCCCGCCGCGAGTTCGCCAACACGCACGCCGCCATCCAGTGGCTCACCGCGCGTGCCCTGGCGGGCGAGCCCGCGAGTCTCGAGCAGGCGCTTCTGCTGGGCGGGCACATGAACTGGGTGTGGCACATCGCCGGCCAGCACTTCACCGCGCGTGCGCTTCTCGACCCCTTGCTCGCGCTCGCCGCCAATATGCCCCCGAGTCGCGGCCGCGGCTTGGCGAACCTCGCCTCGGGCATGATCGAGACCACCACCGGCGATTGGGAGCGGTCGTTGCGTGACTGGCGCGCGGGGTGCGAGGACGGCCTCGCGGTCAGCGACGCGGCGATCGCCGCCGAGGGGTTCATGGGTGTCGGCTACTGCAACCTGAGCCTCGGCCGGCTCGATGACGCGCGCGTTGCGGTGGACGAGGGCATCGCTCGGAGCGCCGGGGGCGCGTGCGAGTTCATCCACGCCCTCTCGCTGTCGGTGAAGGGCATGCTGCTCTTCGTCGGCGGCGACCTCGCGGGCGGCATGGCGCTGGTGGAGCGCGCCCGCGCGATCAACGACCGGCAGCGCGACTACGAGGGCGGCGGGGTGACGCGCAGCTTCCTTGCGCAGATGACATTCGCCCAAGGCGACTTTCCCCGCGCGCTGGCGCTGTACCGGGAGGCCTTGGCCTCGCTCGAGACCATCGGCGACCAGCCCGAGGTCGCCCGGATGCACAGCGAGATGGGCTGGACCGCGCTCGCCGCCGGCGATGCGCGCGCGGCCCAGGCCTCATTCCGCCGCGCCGTGGTCGTGCACCAGGAAGTGGGCAGTCCACGCGGCACCGGCATGGCGCTGCTCGGCCTCGCCGCGGTGGAAGCGGCCGCCGGCCGCCCGGAGCGCGCGGTGAGCATCGCCGCCGCCGCGCACGCATTGTCCGCGCGCGCCGGCGTCGTCATCGAGCACCCGATGGATCCCGGCGTGCTCGAGCGCATCGAGGCGCTGAAGGCGCTGATTCCGCCGGCGGCGCGGGACGAATTGGCGGAGGCCGCCCGCACGCTGACCCCGGCGGCGGTGCTGGAAATGGTGGGAGAGTAGCTGGCGCCTACGCCGACGACACTCCGTCCCCTGACAACCCCGGTACCCGTCCCGCCACCACCGGCACCATCCACACCGCGTAGCGCGCGGGGTCCCGGACGTCCGCGATCATGCGGTCGAA
>JBKJUD010000455.1:0-12206 GCA_046590735.1 Candidatus Eiseniibacteriota bacterium
GTCGTCGGGGGCGGCGGGGTTCACCTTGCGCAGCGGCGCGAGCGTGCCGCCGCTGAACAGGGTGGTGATCTCCTCGCCGTCGAGCACCTCGCGGTCGAGCAGCGATTGCGCGAGCAGGTGCAGCTTGTCGATGTTCTTGCTGAGCAACTGCACCGCGGTCTCGCGGCCGGCTTCCATCAGCCGGCGCACTTCCTGGTCGATGAGGATCGCGGTCGACTCGCTGAAGTCGCGCTGCTGGGAGATCTCGCGACCCAGGAACACCATCTCCTCGTGCTTGCCGTAGCGCACCGGGCCCAGCCGCTCGCTCATCCCCCACTCGCACACCATGCGGCGGGCGATCGACGTGGCCTTCTCGATGTCGTCCGAGGCCCCGGTAGTGAAGCGCTTGAGCACCAGTTCCTCGGCGACGCGTCCGCCGAGCGCGATCGCGATCTTGCCCTCGAGATACTCGCGCGTGCCGCTGTAGCGGTCGTCGAGCGGCAGATAGTGCGTGAGTCCCAGCGCGCGGCCACGCGGGATGATCGTGACCTTGTGCACCGGGTCGGTGTCGGGGGTGAGCCAAGCGACCAGCGCGTGGCCGCCCTCGTGATACGCGGTGTTGCGCTTTTCCTCGTCACTGAGCAGCAGCGAGCGGCGCTCGGTGCCCATCATCACCTTGTCCTTGGCTTCCTCGAAGTCGGCCATCGCGACCTTCTTCTTGTTCTTGCGCGCGGCGAGCAGCGCGGCCTCGTTCACGAGGTTGGCGAGGTCGGCGCCGGCGAGGCCGGGGGTGCCGCGCGCGAGGATGTCGAGCGCCACGTCGCTGTCGAGCGGGATGTTGCGCACGTGCACGCGCAGGATGCCCTCGCGGCCGCGCACGTCGGGCCGGTCGACGACGATCTGGCGGTCGAAGCGGCCCGGGCGCAGCAGCGCGGGGTCGAGCACGTCGGGCCGGTTGGTGGCGGCGATCAGGATCACGCCGTCGTTGGAGCTGAAGCCGTCCATCTCGACGAGCAACTGGTTGAGCGTCTGCTCGCGCTCGTCGTGTCCGCCGCCGAGGCCGGCGCCCCGATGGCGGCCCACCGCGTCGATCTCGTCGATGAAGATGATGCACGGCGCGTTCTTCTTGCCCTGCTCGAACAGGTCACGCACGCGGCTCGCGCCGACGCCGACGAACATCTCGACGAAGTCGGAGCCCGACATCGAGAAGAACGGCACGCCCGCTTCGCCCGCGACGGCCTTGGCGAGCAGCGTCTTGCCGGTCCCGGGAGGGCCGAGCAACAGCGCGCCCTTCGGGATGCGGCCGCCGAGCTTCTGGAACTTCTGCGGGTCGCGCAGGAACTCGATGATCTCCTGCAGTTCGACCTTCGCCTCGTCGCACCCGGCCACGTCCTTGAACGTGACGCGCGGCGCCGACTCCAGCAGCACCTTCGCCTTCGACTTGCCGAACTTGAGCGCCGCCGAACCGCCGCTCTGCATCTGGCGCATCAGCAGGAACCACAGGATGATGATCGCCAGCACCGGCAACAGGGTGAACAGCACGCCCCCGAGCGACGGGCCGTCCTCCTTGGAGTCGATCTCGGTGGCCGGGTTCTTCGCGAGGATCAACTGCGCGAGGTCCGGCATGGCGGTGGGCAGCGTGGTCACGAAGAACTTGTAGTCGAGCGGATGTCCGTCGGGTCCGGTCGCGGTGGACTTCGTGGTCAGCTCGCCATGGACCGCGCGCTCGGAGATGCTCGCCGACTTCAGGTTGCCGCCGTCGACCTGCGTCATGAACTGCGAGTACTTGATGCGGATCTCGCGCGGCTTCTGGCTGTAGTACGTCATGAACACGGCAATGCCGACGAGCAGGACCACGACCCACAGCGCCATGCCCTTGAAGCCGCGGCCCGCCGGCAACTGCACCGGACGCCGGGTGGGGCGCGTGGGACGCGGGCGGGGATTGGTGCCGCGAGGACGGGGCTTCTGCGTGGGAGCCATCTGGTTCGAGTCGCGCGGTGCGCGGGGGTCAGGCACTGTGGTTTTGCCTCAGGGTCTTAGGTGGAATCCGTTCCGCTTTCCGATGCCGCGGGCGGACCGTCCGGTTCGACGACTTCGACGTCCGGGAGATTGCGCAGGTAGCCGGCATAGTCCATGCCGTAGCCGACCACGAACTCGTCGGCAATGCGGAACCCGACATAGTGTACATCGACAGGAATCTTTCGGCACGGCACCTTGTCGAGCAAGGTGGCCACCCGGACGCTGCGCGCGCCGTTGCGGGTGAGGTGCTCCATCAGCACCTGGAGCGTGAGCCCGGTGTCGACCACGCCCTCGACAATGATGACATCGCGCCCCTTGATGTCGGTGCGCACGTCGTAGTGGATGACCACGCGGCCCGAGGACCGGGTGGCGTCCCCGTACGATGACACGATGATGCAGTCGATCTCGTGCGGGATGCTCAGCGCACGCGAGAGGTCGGCGAGCATCACGATCGCGCCCTTGAGCGCGCCGACCAGCACCGGGCGGCCGTCGCCGTAGATGGCCGAGATCTCGCGGCCCATCTCCTCGACGCGGCGCGCGATTGTCTCGCGGCCGAACAGGACGCGGCGGCGGGCGGTGAGGGCGCGATGCGCGCGGTCCGTGCCGGCCCGCGCGGCGGGGGAAAGCGGGTCGAGGGCGGCGATGTCGGACGGCGTGTCGGCCATGCTCGGAAATCCTCGCTGCGAAAGCGGCTCGACGCGGGTCGTCAGGGCCGGGAGGGATGGGGAATGGCCGGGTCGCGGCCGGGCGGTCGCGCCGCGCGCGCTTCCAGGATGATGGTGGCGCCCTTCGTCGTCACGCGCAGCCCGTGCGGGAGATCGGTGGCGTGCGAGGCACGGGCGGTCCGCGGCGACGGGGACACGGCCAGGGCGACAATGCGGGTCACATGCTCGAGGCTGAAGCCGGAAAGCGTGCCGGCCAGTTCGCGCAGCGCGTGCCGCACGATCGAGCGCTGTACGGCGCAACTATAGGAGGCGAGTTGGGGAGCGTCTAGCGCAATCGACCGCGCCGACAGGGCCAGCGAGGGCGTGGCGACGGCTGCGAATGCTTCGGCTCCCGCACGCTCCTGGGCCTCGGCCGCCGCGCGCGACAGCCGCGCGCCGCGGGCGATGCGCCGCGGCAGCGACTGCCCCCAGCGCGCGGTGAGCCGCGGCAGGATCTCATGGCGCAGCCAGTTCCGTTCGCGGCTGAGATCGGCGTTGCTGGCGTCGCGCAACGGGGTGGCGTGGTGGAGCTCGACAGAGGCAAGAACCTCGGCACGCGTGCAGTCCAGCATCGGGCGGATCACCCGCGCTCCGAACAGCGAGGCGACCGGCCGCATGCCGCCCAGCCCGCGGGGCCCGGCGCCCCGCAGCAGCCGCAGCAGGACGGTCTCCGCCTGGTCGTCGACGGTGTGTGCGACGGCGATGGCCCGCGCCCCGGTGCGGCGCGCCGCGCGGGCGAGCAGGCGATAGCGCGCCTCGCGGGCGACCTGCTCGAGTCCGCCCGCCTGCCCCATCGGTCCCGAACGGGCGATGCGCGGTGCAGCCTGCAGGACGAGGCAGCGCAGTCCGGCCGCCTCCACCGCCGCGCGCACCTGCCGCGCTTCGCCGGCGGACTCCGGACGCAACCCGTGGTCGACATGGACCACCGCAATGCGCAACTGGCCGGAGGTGTGGAGCGGGACGAGGGCGTGCATCAGCGCAGTGCTGTCCGGACCGCCGGACACGGCGGCGAGCAGCAGGTCGCCCCGGCGCAGCCACGGACACTTCGCGAGGCTGCGCGCCACGGCGCGATCGGCCGGGGCCGGCAGGGTGAGATCGGGAGGAGCCTGCGGCGTGATGCTGCCTCCTCGGGTGGGGGTGGAACCACCGGGATTGCCCGCACGGCGCGAAAGGGAAGTGGTGGCGGCGCAGGGACTCGAACCCCGGACCAAGAGATTATGATTCTCCTGCTCTACCAACTGAGCTACACCGCCAGGCACTGCAATTCGGTGTCCGTCACGTCGGGCAGGGCGCCCGGCGCAGGAAGTTGGGGATGGTATCGACGCGAAAGGCGCGCGTCAAGGACAGATCCTTCGCGTGCGATACGATAGGCGCCGCGAGGCGCCATCGCACCTGTCCTCGACGGCCACCGGCAAACCCTGCATCATGCGCGGCGTCCGATGACTCGGCCTTTCGGTCGTTTACCCGATCGGGCGTGTCCATCGTTCCCCTGAAAGGAGATTGCATGACCTCACTTGCCCGCGGATGGCGCGGCACGCTGCTGCTGTCGGCCACGCTCGCGGTTCTCGGCGCCGGATCGGTTGCCCGCGCTGAGCAAGTCCCCCCGCTGAACGAGTGGTCGGTCGGCGTGCGCGGTGGCATCAGCTCCAGCCCCGACCAGACGCTGGTCGGCGCCCATTACCTCAGCCCGTCGTTCTTCGGCCATCACATCCAGTTGTACCCCTCGGCCGGGCTCGGCTTCGGCGAGGACATCAAGACGCTGCGCGCGAACGCCGACGCGCGCTACCTGATCCCGGTGCCGGAGACCGACTGGACCGTCTACTTCGGATCGGGACTGGGCTGGGCGCACTACTCGGTGACCGGACCGGGCGACCACAGCGAGACCGGCGCCAACGGCTTCATCGGGGGCGAATACCGGTTCGCCGGCGGCGCGCGCTTCTTCGGCGAGGTGCGCGTCCCCCTCGGCGAAATTCCTGGCCCGAGCCTCATTTTCAAGGAAGACACGCTGCCGAAGTCGGAAGTGCTCGTCGGGATCACCCTGCACTAGCGGAATCCAGGGGCGGCGGTCGGTCAGGCGTGCGCACCGCCCCCGGAATGGACGTGCTTCGCCGTGCCTCCGGTACCTCTGCGGCCCGAACCCGAACCAATCGCGAACGTCATGTATCTCAAGGCTATGGCCCGTTCACGGGCGTGTCTCGCCGGAGGCGTGGAGAGTCCGGAATGCCCGTACCGCCGGGCTCAATTGCTTGACACACAAACTAATTGTCGCGTATCGTAGTTCTAAGTTTAGACAGGGCAACGGGTTAATTTGTTGCTGGGCAGCGCCCTCGAACACCGAGGACGGCCCGGCACCGGACAGGCGTGCGTACACCACGCCGGCGGACCTGCAGGTCACGGCAATGACGCAGGTCGAGCGGGCACCACGAGGGGCGATCCTGCCAGTCGCACGTGGGACTCCACCCACGACGACATGTACTCGCCCGCCTGTGACGGGGCCCCGCCGAATGCGCGGGCCATGCTCCGCACATCGCGGACACCAAAGGAGCACACATGACGAGTCATGCCTCAGGGTCGCCGGCGCGATGGTTACGCGCCCTGGGCGGCCTCTTTCTTTCCTGCACGATGCTGTTCGCCGTCGATGCCTCGGCCGCGCTGTCGGAATCCGGCGGCAGCGGCGTGCTGGAAGTCCAGGCAGCCGAGAGTCACCGGCCCGGCCGTCTCAAGCTGGGCCTGTTTGCAAACTACGAGCGACTCGCCCTCGGCGACACCGCGCGGACGCAGCTGAACGGCCTGCGCGGAGGCGCCAACGTCGTCCTCGGCTTCCCCGGCGGTTTCGAGGCGTCGGGGTCGTTGCCGCTGTACGGCTATTACACGACGAGCCGCATCGGCGGCTCGCCCTTCGACAATACCGTCCGCCTGCGCTTCGGCGATGTCGCCTCGCGCCTGCGCTGGACCGGACCGTTCGTGATTCCCGGCATGCGCTGGGGGCTCGAGGGCGAGGTGCGTTTCCCGACCGGCGACAACAAGGCCGAGACGTATCCTGGTCGTGGCGCCGTGCGGCCCTACACCTGGGGTGAGCGCGCCGAAACTGGCCGGCTGCTGCTGACATGGGACGGCCTGCGCGCGGGCAGCGGCTCCGGCCTGCGCCTGCACGCCAACGCGGCCTACACGCGTCAACGCGACGAGACGCGCTTCCTCGACCCGCACGGCGTGCTGCCGCTCGAGATTGCGGCGTCCACGCGCGACGATGCGAATGACTTCCTGACCTTCGGCGGCGCGCTGGAAGTGGAGTTGCCGCGTACCACCCTGTTCGGTGAGGTCGTGACCAACCAGTTCGTCAACGAGCGCGGCCTGATGCGCGGCGTCGAGAACAGCATCCGCGTGACCCCAGGTATCCGTTTCTGGCTGCCGGGCGGCGCGTCGATCACCGGCTCCTACTCGTTCCAGCAGTCCAAGGACGACCCAGCCACGGTCTTCAAGCCTTCGCGGGCATTCGGCGGGGATGAGTGGCGGGTGGCCCTATCGCTCGGCACCATCTATCGCGGATCGGCCGCGCGTGCGGAGGACGTCGCGCGGGGTGAGGCGATCGCCCAGGGGCCGACGTATGTCGATCCCGCGATCGTGCCGGAGGCCGCACAGGCTGCCGACACCACCGGGGCCGCGCGTGCCAAGGCCGACAAGGCCCGCGTGATCATTGAACGCAGTGATGTCCAGGAGGCGCCGAGCAGCAAGCGCGCGGCGCCCTCGGCGACCACCGCGGCTCCGCCGGTGACCCCGGCTCCCGCGCGCGCCACCGGACGTTTGCTCGATACCGATGGCGATGGCATCCCGGACGTGGACGACCAGTGTCCGTTGCTGGCCGAGGACTGGGACGGTTTCCAGGACATGGACGGCTGCCCGGATCTCGACAACGACCAGGACGGGATCCCCGACGTGCGCGACCAGTGCCCGAACGATCCGGAGACCTACAACGGCTACTATGATTTCGACGGGTGTCCCGACGAGGTGGCGCCGAAGTGGATCGGCCCGTCGTCGAGCGATGCACCGGACGCGAACACCGCGCCCGGGCCGTGGCGTCCGGCGCCCGGCACCCGCGCGCGCCCGCCGCAGGCGCCCGCGCCCGTCGTCACCGACACCAAGACCGACACCAAGGCGACCAGCAACGACGCCCTCGAGGCCGAACGCCGGCGCAACCGCGAACTGCTCGATCGCCTGCGCGACCTTGAGCGCGACATCGAGTCGCAGGACAAGCGCATGCGCGACCTCTCGATCCGCGAGAGCCGGCGTGGGGACGCGCCGGCGCCGACGATCGTGATGCCGGCGCCGTCCTCGGGCGGCGCGGCGGACGCCAACCGTGCGCGCTTCGAGCAGCTCTCCGGCCAGCTGCGCGACATGCAGTCCGGTCTCTCGGGATTGCAGTCGCAGGCCTCGCAGGCGCAACGGGACGCGTCACAGCGCGAGCTGCTCGACCGTCTCGCATCGATGCAGGCCAGCCTCGACAGTCTCGCGCACGAGCAGGCCATGGCGTCGGCAGTGGTGGCGCCCGTGGTGGCCCCGAGCGACGACGCGACGATGCTCGATGATCTCCTGCCCGTTGGGCGCAGCGTGGTGCTGTCCGCGGTCCGGTTCGGCGCCGGCGAGTCGTCGGTGGACGAGGCAGGGCGTGCCGCCCTGCGCACCATCGGCCAGGCGCTGGCCGACGCGCCGGGCACGCTGATCACCGTGATCGCCCACACCGACAACGTCGGCAGCGCCCGCGCCAACGATCGCCTCTCGCGTGAACGCGCGCGCAGCGTCGCCGCCGTCCTGCAGAATTGGGGCGCGCGGCCGGGCCAGGTCACCGCCGTGGGCCGTGGCGAGTCCTACCCTGCGGCGTCGAACGCCACCGCAGCCGGCCGCGCCGCCAACCGCCGCATCGAATTCGTGCGAAACCGATGACAAGGAGGCTCACCATGATCCCCCGGCTACATCCCGGTCTGGTGGCGGCAGGTGTGACCCTGGCGCTTCTCGGCGGTTCCGCGCACGCGGAGACACTGGGCTATCGCTCCGCCAATACCGTCGGCCTGGAGATCGGCTTGCCGCTGGTCGCCGGCCTGGAGTTCACCCATCGCACCGATCGGAACCTGCGCCTGGGCCTGGGGCTCGGGCGAATGGGCGGCCTGACCGCGATCCGCGCCGAGGCGACCTGGCTCATGCGGCCCGAATACCCCGGCAAGTTCGTGCCGCTGGTGGTAGCGGGCGCTGACCAGTTCCTGCTGAAGTCCGGGGACTCCGAGGCGTCGCCGGCCGGCCTGCACGGTGCGCTCGGCATGGAATATCATTTCGAATCAGGCTTCTCGATGGCTGCCCGGATGGGCGTCCTCACGACGTTCGGCTCCAGCGGGAGCGAGGAGATCAAGGTGTTTGCCGTGCGCAATGGATTCACCACCGGCTTCCTCAATGTAGGCGTACGCTATCACTTGTAGGTCGCCGGCGCGGAGCCGGCCGCCGCGGATGCGGGCAATGGAGGACGGGACATGACCGTCGTCGAACTGGCGCTGCTGATCCTCGCGCTCGTCGCGGTGGTCTGCGTCGTGATGGGCGCGCTGCTGACGAAACGCCTGCTAGCGTTGCTGCAGGAGTCCGAGGCGATGGTGCGCGAAGCGCGTGAGACGATGCGTGGCGTCAAGCCGGCCATCGAGGGATTTGTCGAGGCATCGATGGAGACCCAGCGCCTGCAGCGTCGCGTGGTGGGCGAGATCGATGGCGTCGTGGACCGGGCGCAACCGGTCCTGCGGGGAGTCCGCGCAGTCCTCGCCGCCGCCGCGGCCCTCGGCGGCGCGCGGGGCGGCACATCCCGGGGCGGCAAGAGTCCCGACAGCTAGACTGTCGTGCATGAAGCGAAGTGCAATCACGAACCACCTGACAAAGGAGAAAATCATGAGTGAATCACGGACGACAGATACCTTGGCCGCATTCGCAGTGGGCATCGTCGCCGGAGTGGCCGCCGGCCTGCTGCTGGCCCCGGACTCCGGGTCCAACACGCGCCGCCGCCTGGGCCAGCTGACCGAGGACGCGGTCGACCGCGCCCGCGGGGGCGCAGACGCCGCGACCGACTTCGTGCAGGCGCAGGCCAAGCGCGTGGCCGGCGCGGTGCGCGAGGGGCGCGATGCGTTCCGCAGCGAGGTCCGGGACGCCTGATCGGCCCCCGGCCGCGCTTTACGCCAGCCATCTCGGCTGGTAGGCTCCACATGGTATCAAGGCGCGCGGCCTCGCGGTCGCGCGCCTTGCGTCTGTACATGACTTCCTGCCCGAAAAGGACTTCCGCATGTCGGTGACTTCCGAAACCCGCGAGATCCTGGTTGGCCACAGCCCCGACCCAGATGACGCGTTCATGTTCTACGCGCTGGCCCATTGCCGCGTCGTCATCCCCGGTATCTCGGTCAAGCACGTGCTCGAGGACATCGAGTCGCTGAACAAGCGCGCCCTCAAGGGCGACCTCGAGGTCACCGCGGTATCGGCGCACGCCTTCGCGTATCTCGAGGACAAGTACTGGATCATGCGCGCCGGCGCGAGCGTCGGCCGCAACTACGGCCCGAAGCTGGTGGCCAAGACCTCGCGCGGCTACTCCAGCGTCTCCGACATCGCCGGCAAGCGCGTGGCGGTGCCCGGTAGCATGACCACCGCGGCGTTGGTGCTGTCGATCGCCACGCAGGGCTACACGCCGGTGGTGGTGCCGTTCGACGAGATCCTCGACGCGATCGCGCGCGGCGACGTCGACGCCGGCTTGGTCATCCATGAAGGCCAGCTCACCTACCAGGACCACGGCATGTCGCTGCTGCTCGACCTCGGCGCGTGGTGGCACGAGACCACCGGCGGCCTGCCGTTGCCGCTCGGACTCGACCTGGTGCGCAAGGACCTCGGTCTCGAAACCGCGCAGCTGATCGCCAAGGGCCTGCGCGAGGCGATCGACTACGCCATCGAGCACGAAGACGAGGCGCTACCCTACGCCATCCAGTTCGGCCGCGGCATCCCGCTGGAGACTGCGCGCAGTTTCGTCCGCATGTACGTCAACGCCGACACCCAGGACCTCGGCGAGGAAGGCGAGCGGGCGCTCAAGCTGCTGTACGAGAAGGGCTACGCCGTCGGCGCCATCCCGCGGATCCCCGAGGTGGTGCTGATCTGAGGCCTGCGTGATTCGCGCCGTCTTCTTCGACGCGGTGTGGACGCTGATCAAGCCGTCCCCGCCCTCGCCGCAGGTGTATGCGGCGGTGGCGGGGCGTTTTGGTATCCAGGCCGAACCCGCTGCGCTAGGACGCGCGTTGGCGCAAGCGTGGGCGCCGAAGTGGGCTGCCAAGCGCGAGGTCACGCGGTTCTCCGGCACGAACGAAGCGATCGAGAAGCAGTGGTGGCGCAGTGTGGTGCTCGACGCCTTCCGTCTCGCCACCGGGGCGCCGTGCAGCGAGGAGTGCTTCGAGGCGATCTTCGCCATCTACGCGACCGCCGAGGCGTGGGCGGCGGTGCCGGGCGCGCACGAGACGCTCGGCGCGCTGCGCGCGCGCGGCGTGACGACCGGGCTGATCTCCAACTACGACGCGCGGCTGGTCGGCGTGCTCAACGCGCTGGAGTTACGGCCGCTGCTCGATGTCGTCGCGTATTCGTCCGCGGTGGGCTGGGAAAAGCCGGATGGGCAGATCTTCGAATTCGCGCGTGCGGCCACCGGGCACGCGGCAGCGGCGTGTCTGCATGTGGGCGACGACGCGGAATCAGACGTGGGCGGCGCGCTAGCCGCGGGGTTCCACGCGCTGTGGTTCGTCGGCGGCGGCTCCTCGGCCGCGCATGATGGGCAGCGGCTGGCCGGGGCGCCTGCGCCTGTCATCCGCGAGTTGCGGGAGGTGGTGGACTGGGTGGAGGCGGCGCGGTGAGCGCCGCGCCGAGGCGCGCCTACCCGTCGCCGCGGCGGGCCCGGGCCTCATAGGTCAGCTCCGCCTGTACCTCCGGCGCGAGACGCGTGCGAATGACCGGAAGGATCGCGGATTCCTCGTGCGCGAGATGCCGCGCGAAACTCTCGCGCAGTGCGGTCGCATCGCAGAGCAAGCCGGCTGCGAGCGCGCCATGCCGCGACGGCTCCTCCACCAGCGTGTCGCACATCGCCAACACGTGTGCCAGCAACGGCCGGTGCTCCTCGTGCTCGCGCTCCATCGCCTCGAGCGCGGCGTCGATCTCCGCACTCAATCCCTGCAGACGCGGGAGCAGCGTGTCCTCCTCGTCGTCCAGGTGGAAGGGGAAGGAGGCACGGAAATAGTAGCGGATCCGCGCGGCGGCCTCGCGAATCTCCGCCTCGGCGAGGTCCGGCGCCGCGAGGCGCACGGCGGCGTCGCTGAAGCGGCGAATGCGATCGTGGCAGGCGAGCAGGATGTCGACCAGGTCGACGGAGGAGGGTGCGGGTCCGATCTGTGTGGGCATGGCGATGTCCTTTCGGCGGCCGGTGACGACCGGTGAGCCGGTCAGACCGCGGCGAAGTGGCGGATCAGCAGAACCAGCGACGCGCCCACCGCGGTGAGCACCACCAGGCGCGGCGCGCGATCCGGCTTGCGGTGCTGCGCTTCCGGCAGCAGGTGTCCCGCGCCTAGCGCGAGGAAGGCGCCGGCGAACACCGCCAGCATCATGCCGAGCGCGCGCTCCGGCAACGCGATGTGGAAGCCGAGCGCCGCACCGATCGGGGGGGCGATGGCATCGAGCGCCAGCATCACGATCGCGGCCCCGCGGCTGCGCTGCAAGGCGAGCGCGGTGACGTTCATGCCGTCGGCGAAATCGTGCGCGAGCACCGCGACGCCTACGGTCAGCCCGACATCGCTGCCGGCGCGGAAGGCGGCACCGATCGCCAGCCCGTCGAGCAGGCTGTGCACGATCATCCACGCGGCGCCGACCACGCCCATCCGCGGCGCGGCATGCGTGTGCGGGGTGTCCTCGTCGCCGGGATGCGAGACGTCGTGCTGGTGCTCCCATGCGCCCCGGTGCAGCGACGCTTCGAGGCCGGCGAAGAGCACGTAGCCGAAGACCGCCAGTCCGCCCACCAGCAGGGCATCGTGGCCCAGCAGCGTGCTGCTTTCGGGGAGCAATTCCGCAAGCGCGGTCGCCACCAGCACCCCGGCGGCGAACGCCATGATCGGGTGGAGGCGGTGCTGCAGGCGCAGGACTGCCCAGCCGCCCAGCAGTGTCGATACGAAGGGAAGAACCGCGAAGAACCAGAGCACGCCGGGACTCTAGCAGGACGGCGCGTGGCTGTCGCGGCGCGAAATCACGGCGTGACCGCAGTGCTCTCACGGATCCGGCGAGCGCGAGGAGCGCGAGGAGTGCCAGCACAATCGCGGTGGCGCGCATCGGTCCCGCGCAATTCGTGCGCACCGTGCCAATGGCGGACGGTTGTGCGTTGACACACCGCGCCGTGCATCGCAGTATGCCTCTAGTGCCGCGCGCAATTCACGCGGTACCCGTTGCGTGGGATTGAAGGAGATTTCACGT
>JBKJUD010000396.1:0-7710 GCA_046590735.1 Candidatus Eiseniibacteriota bacterium
TCGACGACCAACCATCCTCGCCGCCGAGTATCTGTTCCGCAAGCCGGACGGCGTGCACAGCGTGACGTTCTCGAGTCCCGCGCTCAGCATCCCGCGTTGGATCCAGGACGCCGACAGTTTGCGCGCGCTGCTGCCGGATTCGCTGCAACAGGCGATCGCGCGGCGCGAGCGCGACGGTCGTGTCGAGGCGCCCGACTACCAGAACGCACTGGCGGTCTATTACGGCGCGCACGCCGCGCCTGCATGAGAGGGCAGTCCCGGTGGTGTTTCTCGCCGGCGACCACGACGAGGCGACGCCGTCGGCGATCGCGCACTACGCGAGCCTCATCGCCGAGGCGGCCACCGCGGTCATCGCGAACAGCGGTCACCTGTCGATGCAGGACAATCCCGACGCCCACAACCAGGCGCTGCGCGACTTCCTGCGCCGGACTGACGCGAAGCACTAGCGCCGCGCCACATGCGAAAAGGGAGCGCGCCCCGCGGGCTCGCTCCCTTTCGCTATCTGCGCGCAGCGTCCGTGCCGCGCGGGGTGACTCAGCTCAGGTGGTTGGAAATGAGCTTGGTCATCTCGAACATCGACACCGTCTTCTTGCCACCGAAGACCACGCGAAGCGCGTCGTCAGCGTTGATGTTGCGCCGGTTGACGGAGTCCTGGAGCTTGTTCTTCTTGATGTACTCCCACACCTTCTTGGTGACTTCCGTGCGCGGCTGCGGCTTGGGGCCGATGACGGCCGCCAGTGCAGCGCTCGGGGTGAGGGGTCGCATGAACGCCGGGTTCGGCGCGCGCTTCTTCTTCGGCGCGGCCTTCTTGGCAGCCTTCTTCGCCGCCTTCTTGACCGGCTTCTTCGTGGCAACCTTCTTCACGGCCTTCTTCGCCTTTGCCTTCTTGGCCGCGGGCTTCCTGGCTGCCGGCTTCTTGGTGGCCTTCTTGGCCGCAGGCTTCTTCTTGCCCGCGGTCTTCTTGGCGGCCGCCTTCTTGGCAGGCTTCTTTGCGGCCTTCTTCGCCGACGCCTTCTTCGCGCTGGCCATGCTTGACGTCCTCCCAGTTGACTGCCATCGAGTGGCTGTCTGCATCGTGCTCGGTCTGCGCCGTTGCGCGCAGTGGGATGCACTCCAGTGAACGAGGATCCTCCTCGCCCCGTAGACAATACTCAATCACGCGCCCGGAGAGAACCATCTCTCGTGGTTTTTCCCTCTGAAAAACGAGATTTCTTTCAGGCGCGTCACAACCGAAAAACCGCCGAAAAGCGGTGCGCGAGGTCGCGGCGTCACCCCGCGAAGTACTCGCTCCAGCGTCGCGCGACCAGGCGCTCGGTATCCGGATCGGTGACCAGCGGCTGCTGGTAGCCGGGCTTCCAGCTCGCGTCGATGCCGAGGATGCCGCGCGGCACCGCCACCGCGCCGATCGTTTCCACCCGCGAGAAACGGACGTCGAGGGCGGCGTCGAAGCGTGTCGTGATGCCCCAGATCACCTCGACGCGGCTGCCGAGATCGACGTCGTCGCTGACCACCGCCAGCAGCGGCACGGTGTCCGCCGGCAGGGCTGCCAGCAGCGCCTCGAGCACGGGGAGGCCCACGGTGCCCATCGGCACGGTGACCACCAACAGCGCGTCGTCGATCAGGCGCGCCCGGCGAATCCGGCCGTCGAGGGCGCGCAGGCGCTCCGTCTCGCAGGCGGCGCGCGCCGCGGCGCTCATCGGTGGGCGCGGCGGGCCGTCGTCACGGGGGATGGCGTCGAGGATGATCTTCGAGCCGCGGTGCAGCCGGTAGCTGGTGAAATCGAGCGTGTCGAGGGCGGTTTCGCTGAGGATGTGGGCGTCCTCGGAGGGCTCAAAGTGGGTGGCGAGCGCCCGCAGCAGGTCGTGCGGGTTGCGTGGATCGTGCTCCGGGCCGGTCAGCACCAGCACCTTCGTCAGCGAGAGCTGCCCCTGGCCGAGCAGCCCGAACGCGGCCTTCAGCCCCTCGCGGCCGTAGCGTTCGCCCACCTGCACGCCCAGCAGGTTGTGGAAGCCGGCCTCGTAGTAGGACCACACCGCCCGCACCTCCGGGTGGATGAGCGAGAGCATCGGCGCGGTCACCTCCTGCACCGCGTCGCCCAGGGGCTGGTCCTCCTGCGGCGGCTTGCCGACGATGACGCCGTGGTAGATGGCGTCCTTGCGGCGGGTCACGCGATGGATCCGATACACCGGGAACGGCGAGGCCGCGCTGTAATGGCCGAAGTGGTCGCCGAAGGGGCCTTCCATGCGGCGCTCGAACGGCGCCACCTCGCCCTCGAGCACGAACTCCGCCTGCGCCGGAACCGGGAGGCCGCCGGCGCCCGAGCGCGTCACCGCGAGCGGGGCGCTGCGCAGGAAGCCGGAGAAGCGCAGTTCGTCCATGCCCTCGGGCAGCGGCGCGATGGCGGCGATCAGCGTCGCCGGGTCGGACCCGAGCGCCACCGCCACCGGCAGCGGCCGCGCGAGCGCCTCGGCTTCGGTGTAGTGCGCGCCCGAGCCGCGCTCGATCTGCCAGTGCATCCCGGTGACATCAGGCCCCATGACCTGCATGCGGTAGACGCCCATGTTCAGGCTGCCGGAGGTCGGGCCTTGGGTGATGACATTGGGGTAGGTGAGGAAGCGGCCGCCGTCGCCGGGCCAGCAGGTGAGGATGGGCAGGCGGGCAAGATCCGGCGTCTCGTGCACCTCGCGCACCGGCGCGCGCCAAGCGTGCGTGGTGCGCATCGAGAGCACGCGCGGCGCCAGCGAGCGGGCGTTCCAGGCGCCGCGCAGCACGCGCCCTGGCGAGGGCGGCATCATGCTGTCCGCCGCGGCGTGCAGCCGGCGGCCCATCTCGCCGGGCTCCATGCCCAGCGCGCGCGTGACACGTTCGGTCGTCCCGAACAGGTTCAGCAGCAGCGGGTGCCGGGCGCCGCGCACGTTCTCGAACAGCAGCGCCGGGCCGCCCTCGCGCAGGCAGCGGATGGCGATGGCACCGGCCTCGAGGTCGGCGCTGACCTCGGCGCGCACACGCACCAGTTCGCCGGCGGCTTCGAGATCGCGCAGGAATGCGCGCAGGGACGAGTAGGGCACCACGGAGTCCTCGGGCCGATGCTCACGGAAATCGGCGGAACTGTGGGCGGAATCGGGGCGCGGCACAAGGGCCGCGATGGGGGGCTCGCTACGGGCGCGTGAGGCGCGGCGACATCGAGGCGACATCGCAGGGCACGCAGGCGAAGCCGTGCGCGCGGGAATCCCAGCAGGTGCGGCCGCCCGGCGTGCGGGTGACCGAACCCGCCCACGTCGCGGTGTCGGCGACCGTCAGCGTGCGGGTGGCCGAGGCGGCCGACCACATGTCGAAGCTCGCCGTCGGGCCGGCGAGCGCGTAACGCAGGCTGTCGCCGGCGGCGAGGCCGGCGCGCTGGCGCAGGAAGGTGACAGAGGACGCGCCGGCCCCGCGCGCCCACGTGATGCGCAGCAGCGGGGTGGGCGTCGCCGGCAGCCGGGGATCGCGGAATTGCCACGAGCCGGAAGCCGCGTCGGCCTGCATCTCGCCGGTGTACCACTCGAAGTTGCTGAGCGTGTGCCCGGAGGGCGCGACGCCCGAGACGTGGAGCGACCACCGCACGGCGCCCTGGTGGAGCACGGCGGTGAGCGTCGCGCCGTAGGTGTGCGAGACGCCGAGGCTGTCGGTGACGGTCGAGGAGCGCGTCCAGGTGTACGACTCGCCAGTGGACGGCGACCACGCGTAGCTCGGCTCGCCCGAGACGGCCACCGCCGTCAGCAGCAGAGGCAGAACGACCGCGCTGCCGATCGCCGCGCCCCACGCGCCGACCTGCGTCGCCGCGCGCACGAACGAGCTGCACGGCGGCGCCGCGCTGGGCGAGCTGTCGTCGCCGAGCACGCCGCCGGCGGATACCGTCCGCGCCGTGGCCTGCGCGCCGAGCGTGGCGAAGGACTCGCCGGGGTCGAATCCCAGCGCGGGCGGCGCCGGGGCCGGAGAGTGCGGCCCGCCATCCACGCCGGGCGCCGTCACCGGCGCGCAGCCGCCCGCGAGCATGACCGCGAGCGCCGCGCCGATCACACCCAGCGTCAGGACACGCGCCCGCCGCGGACTCACGCGCTCAACCGCTCAGGCACCGTCGCCTCGCGCAGCGTCGGCAGGCGCGCCTGGAGCGTCTGCAACACCTGCAGCACAACCGGACCCCACTCGCCCGGCGTCTCCTGCGCGCAGACGGTCACATCGTCGTACCAGCCGAACCAGCGCCAGTCGGGATCGGTGCTGCTCAGCACGATCGTCGGGACGCCCATCGCCGCGGAGAGGTTCGGCACCGCGGTCTCCGTCGAGATGACCAGGTCGAGCCCGGCGATGACGCCGGCGGTGTCGGCGAAATCCTGCGCGTCGGCGAGCGGGGTGGGCAGGCGGTAGCGCAGCGCTTCATCCTCGCGCACCCCGCGGTGTAGCGAGACCCATTCGACCCCCGGCACGCGCAGCAGTAGCGCCAGCGAATCGAGAGAGGTCGAGCGCACCGCGTCGTAGCTGTAGGCGGCGTTGCCGGCCCAGTTCAGGCCGATGCGCACGGGGCCTTCGGTCCCCGGCGCGGGCGCGCCGGTCGCGATCCACGGCGCGGTGGGCAACTGCTCGGCGCGCTCCATGCCGAGCAGGTACGGCAGGCTCATCACCGGACACCACGCGTCGCATGCCGCCGCGTTGTCGGCCGTGTCGCGCACCGTGACGCCCGGGAACGCCGTGGCGAAGAGCCGCACCAGCGGCGCCTGCACCACCACGGTCACCTCGTCGCACCGCGCCGCCAGCAGCGGGAGGAAGCGGCTCATGAGAATCGTGTCGCCCATGCCCTGCTCGGGCACGACGAGCGGCCGGCGGGGGAGGCGGTCGCCGCGCTTCCACGTCGGCGCCTTCATCCCGGCGCCCAGCGCCAGCACGTCGCGCCGCGCTTCCATCAGCGGCAGGCCCGTCGCGAGGTCGCCCTGCAAGAGCGCGATGTGTCCGAGATTGAACCGCGCCAGCGGTGAGGCGCTCGCGCGCTGGAACGCCGCGCGCGCGGCGGCCAGGTCGCGCTGGCCCTTGCACGCCATCCCGAGGTTGATCCACACGCCCGCGTGTCCCGGCCAGTGCCGGCTCATCTCCTCGCACACCGCGCGCGCCGTCGCGTATGCGCCGACGCGGTTGAGCGCGACGGTCGCGTTGAGCCGCGCGTCCACGGCCTGGGGGTCGTGCTGCAGCGCGTTTTGGAAGTGCACGAGGCCCGTCGCCGCGTCGCCGCGTTCCATCACCAGCCAGCCGAGCAGATTGTGCGCGCGGCTGTGCTCCGGCGCGAACCGCACGGCCAGCGCGGCCTCGGCCTCGGCCAGCTCGCGGCGCCCGGCCGCCACGCACGCGGCGGCGAGGGCGAAGTGCAGCAGGCCGTCGGTGGGCGCCATCGCCACCGCGGTTTCCAACAGCGCCACCGCACCGGTCGCGTCATCCTGCCGCAGGCGGATCTGCGCAAGATCGTGCAGGAGCGGCGCGTCCTCGGGTCCGCCGCTCATCCCTGCGCTCAGCCGCGCGGAGGCCTCGGCGAACTTGCCCTGCGCGCACAGTCGCGCCGCGGTTTCGCGCGGGCCCGCTGCCAGCCTGGCGGCAGGCGTCTGTGCCTGGGACCGCGCGGTACGCGGCAGCATCCTACGCGGCTTCGGCATTCGCGCTCCTGTCTTGCCATTCGAGGACTCGGAGATAGCAGGCGAGGCGGTTGGCCTCCAGCCGCGCCAGCACGGGGTTCTGGTGGTACGGCAGCAGGTGCGCGATCAGCGCGGGAGTCCACGGGGCGGCGGCGTCGAACAGCACGCCCAAGCCGAAGACCGCCGGCACCATCGCCCAGAGCAGGTGGTCTTCCTTGCCGGCGGTGAAATCCTCGATCGCGGTGAGCACGCCGTTGCGCGGGCCGCCCTCGCGCAATGCGAGCGCCCACTGGCCCTCGCCGCGAAAGCCGCCCTCGACGGTGTCGGGGTTCCCGGGCACGGTTCCGCGGTCGAAGGCGTGCGGGTGCACGGCCTTCGCGGGCAACGTGTCCGGCGCGTAGTAGAGATCACGTCTCGCCCACGGCCAGCCGACGTCGTGATAGAACGCGAGGTACGGCCGGCCGGTCTCGGCGCAGCGCTGCCAGATCAGTTCCGATTCCGCGCGCACTGTGTGGTAGTTGTGGTCGCCGTCGATCAGCCACGCGTCGGCGGTGCAGTGCGGCAGCGCCTCGACGCTGGTCTCGCGCAGCAGCGTGCCGTGCGGGTGCGCGGCGAACAGTTCCTCGGCGTGCGCCGAGGGCTGCGGGTCGATCGAGAACAACGACCCCCCGCGCTGCGCGGTGTAGGCGAGCAGGCGTTCGGTCATCACCCCGCCCTCGGATCCCACTTCCACCAGTGTCGACGCGTCCGCCAGTTCCAGGGCGGGCAGGATGATCTCGGACAGTTCGGCCATCGAATGCAGCAGCAGGTCGGCCATCTCAGGCAGCCTCGCAGATGGAGAAGAAGATGTCGGCGTGGATCGCGCCGTGGAACGTCGTCAACGCGGGCGTCGCGCACAGCACCAGGGCCGGATCGGCCTCGGCCAACCAGAGCGCGTCGTGCAGGTGGCGGAATCCCTCGAACTGCAACTCGGTGGCCGGGATGAATGTGTCAGTGCGTCCGCCATCCTCGGCGAAGATGTGCAGCGCGACGCCGCGCACGCGCAGCACCTCGCGGGGCAGCGCGACGGCGAAGGCGAAGGCGGTGGGACCGCGACCGCGATAGGTGTGCGATACGCGATGCCAGACCGCGTTGCGATTGCCCGGCGTGATGGTGAACAGGTCAGCGTCCTCGTCGCGCAGTCCTTCGCCGAGGTCGCGATAGACCACCAACGGCCGCGTGCGGAAACCGCTGTCGAAGGCCGTCGGCGGCGCGGTGCGCAGGAAGATCTGCGCAACCGCTTCGCCCATCGCCGGGCCCATCGCGTGGGCGTAGGCAAACGGCCAGTACAGCCGCTCGTGCGGCAGGCTGGCGAGTTGGTGCGCCGAGAGGTGCTCGGCTTCCCACGGATGCAAATCGCGCGGCTCGGCCAGCGTCACCACCGCCGACGTGCCGAAGTTGTCGTCGTGCTGCCAGGCGCCGAACAGCGCCAGCTCGATCTCGAGCGGACGCGCCACGGCGCGCACGCACATCGCCTGGAACAGCGCGCGCAAGTCCGCGGACCGCGGTGTTTCCACCTCGCGCCGGTGCGCGGCCCACATCCGGGCGTACAGCAGCGCGCCGGCCTGCACCTCGTCGATCTCCTGCCGCTGCTCCACGGGCACCAGGCTCTCGCCCAGGACCGGCGCGCCGGCGTCGTCGTGTCCCAGCGTCGAGCCGCAATCAGCCATCAGCGACTGCTCGAACACCTCCGGCGACCGGATGAAGGTGTGCGCCATGGAGGTCGGCTGGCCGTTCTCCGCCAGCCAGCCCTCGGCCATCACGCCGCTGGACTGCGTCTCGTGCACAGCCGCACTCGTCACGAGATAGAGACCGTGTGTGCGCAGCGGGAGTCCCTCGTGGTCGAAGATCGCCTGCAGCCGGGCCTGGATCGTGCCCTTGTATCCGAGGTCAACCACCGCCAGCGTCTGCGGCTGGTGCAGCGGCACGGTGCGGGCGATGTGGGCCAGCAGTCGCGTGCGCGCGGCGGCGCTCTCCGCCACGATGCGCTCGCGCAGCCGGCGATCGCCGGCCAGCC
>JBKJUD010000118.1:0-4794 GCA_046590735.1 Candidatus Eiseniibacteriota bacterium
GGCGGCGTGGCGGTGCGGGCGGGTGCCGCGGCGGGCGCACCGGCCGAGGCGTCGGGCGTGCCCTCCGGCGGCAGCGCGGCACAACCCGCGAGTCCCGCGGCCACCACTGCCGCGCACACCACGAGCGCGAGGCGCGGGGCACGACGCATGGAGTTACTCATCGGAATTCCTCCTACCGGTGCGGCGCCGTGCTGGCTGCCGGGATGATCTCGTACCAGGCCTGCGTCGCCACACCCTGGTAGCCCTTCTCGTGCAGGACGAAAGTGTAATTGCCGGCCGCGGGAATGGTCACCGAGAGGTTTCCCGGGTTCGCCGCCGCCGCGCAGGGCCCGGTCAGGGCGTCGGTGGTCCCCGTCGTGGCGCCGTAGTTGGTGGCCCACGACTTGTTGACCGGGAATTTGAACTCGATGCGCCGCGCCGGCGCCGCGAGCGTCACCGACCACGTGTAGTCGGCCACCAGGGTCATCGCGGTCGCCGCCGCATCGGGCGTCCAGGCCGGCGTCGTGAAGTCTCCGGTGACCACCACGTAGGTCCACTGCGAGACCAGCGCGGAGCGCTCCAGGCGCAGCGGCGCGACTGCGACGCGGTTCTCGCCCACCACCTGCACGCCGGTGACAATGGAGTCGCGGTAGCCCTGGCGCTCGAAGCGCACGCTATAGGTGCCGTCCTGCAGGCCCTCGAGTGCGAAGGCGCCGGTGAGCGTGTCGGATTGCGCCACCGCGACCACTTCGGTGTCGGAAAGCGCGCCGCCACGGCGGGCCTCGACGGTCGCACTGGGCAGCGGCACGGTGACGCGGTCGCTGAACGAGACGACGCCGGTGATCGCGCCGGTGTACCGCGTCTTCTGGGTGATCGTGTAGGTGGGCCCCTCGGTGCCATGCGGGCCCTTCTCGTAGAAGGTGAAAATCCAGTCGCCGGCGGTGGGGATGCTGACCACCACCTCGTTCCCGATGCCGCCGTCCACCAGGCTCATCGGCGAGTTGAGCCCACTCTGGCCGGGATGCGTGTACGCGGTCCACGATCCGCCCACGACGGCGATCACCATCTTGAATCCGACTTGGCCGGCCGGCAGCTTCACGGTCTGCTGCCATGTGTAGTCGCCGACCAGCTGCATGCTGAGCGCGGGGACGAAACGGCTGGCGTCCCAGTTGGTGAACGAGCCGGCCAGGTACACGTACTCGTTCACGCTGTCGTTGGCCTTCCCCGGCACGCTGAGCAGCGACGAGGGCGGCGCCTTGCAGCCCGCGACCAGGCCGAGTCCGCCAAGCGCTGCGACCAGCAGGAGCATCGGGGCGACGACTGCGGCACCACGCTTCACACGATGTGCGATGGACTGCATGACGGCTCTCCTCACTTCACCACCACGAGCGAATTGAACCCGCCGTATCCATCGTCGACGCGCTCGGGGTTGTTGGGATCATCCTTCCAGGTGCTGTTGTCGATGTGAAACTTGTACTGGTGACGTCCCGGCGGCAGCTTGACGCTCAGCGACCAGATGCCGCCCTTGTCGGGGCCGTTCATCGCACCCACGCGGGCGCCGGCGATCTGCGCGTTGCCGGCCAGCCAGCGGTTGTCCTCCCAGTCGCCGCCCACCTGCACCACGCTGGCGTACGGCGCGTAGAATCGGAAGGTGACGTAGCCCTCGCTATTGGGCGTGGGCGGGGCCAGCCGCGGCTTGATGAAGCTCAGGGTGGCGCAACCGGCGAGGGTCGCGGCGAGCACCACCAGGACGGCGAGGAGTGTCAGGCGTCGGGTTCGCACGGCGCGCTCCGGGTTCACGGCTAGAACGCCAGCTTGGCTTCGAGTTGCACGCGCCGCTCACGCGACAGCGCGCGCTCGGCCGCATCGATCGCGGCGCCGAAGCGGCGGTAGTTGGTGCGCGCTGCCGACTCGGTGGCGCCCTGGCCGAACAGGTACAGGTCGCGGCCGATGTCGCGGTACTCGTTGGGCACCGGGTCGAGCACGTCGGGGTCGACGCCGACGCCGAGTTCCACGCTTATCTGCTGCGTCCAGTTGTAGCGCACCTCGGCGAAATTCGACCAGTATGTGTGATGCACGTCGGGCTGCGTCGAGTTGTAGTGGGCGGCGCGGTTGTCGTTGACGACCGTCACATGGTCGGTGGCCTTCCAGGTGAGCAGCGTGCGGGTCTCGGTGAACGACGGCTTGTACTTCGCACCGGCGCCTGCCAGCGTGCCGCGGTACTCGAGCGTCAGTCCATCGCGCCGGCCCAGTCGCAGCTGGGCGCGCGGCGACGCGATCACCGCCGCCCGTCCGCCGAGCAGCGTGTACCGCGAGACGCTGAGCACGTGTTCGTCGAGCCACGCGTTGCCGCCGGCGAACCACAGCTGCGCGCCCCAGGGCGTGCCGTCGGCGTAGCGGAAGATCTCGTCGCGGACATCGAGGCCCAGGGTCAGCCGGCGAATCGGCGCGGAGATGTGCACGGTGAGCGTCGTGCGGCGCGAGGTCAGCGGCGCGGTGACGTCCACGGTGTCCTCCCCCGCCGGACCGCTGGGACGCAGGCCCCCGAAGGCCAGCGTGCTGTAGCGATGACGCTCGTGCTCGAGGGTGGCGCCGAGCGTCCCGTGGCGGGTGCCGGCCAGGCGGCCGTTCATGCCCGCCTGCAGGCGGAACGACCGCGACAGGTTCCACGACTGCGTGCCGGGGCGGGTGATGTCCGGGGTGAGGCTGGCGTTGAGCTCGCCGGCTGCCACCGAATCCCGGTAGAGGTACTCCTGCCGCGCGATCACTTGGGTCCGGCTGATGCCGGCGGCGAGCCACGCGGAGCGGCCGTAGCCACGCCAGGTCAAGGTGCCGGCGCCCAGCGAGCGCGCCTCGGCGGTGGAGTACTGGCGCAGGCCCCGGTAGTCGCCATCGGTGGTGCGCACCCCGGTCACCAGGCCGCTCGCGCTCGCTGGCACCAGCGAGTCGCCGGGGGTCAGCGTGCTGATCTCGGTGAGGTTGGCGCCGCGCGCATTGCGGAAGGTGCCGGAGAGATTCCACTTGGCGGCCAGCGGCAGGGTGACGCCGGCGCCGGCCGTGTTCTCGTTGCGCGTGCCGCTGCCCGGCGCGTACGTGGCGAAGTCCACGGCGCTCGACGACGAGACGGAGTCGGAGGCGGCCGCGCGCTGCACCGTCGGGCCCACCGGCGAGGGACGCGTGCCGTCGGCGTTGCGGTCGGTGTACAGCACCCACCAGTTGCTGCGCAGCGGACCCGCTCCGCCCACCTGCAATCCCGAGTTGTTGAAGCCGAACGCATAGTGATAGATCCCGACGTCGCCGAAGGTGTGCAGCGAGTCGCCCACGGTGACCACGCCATCGTTGTCGAAGCTGGTGAGCGACCAGCGCGGCATGCGCAGGTCCATGCGGCCGCGGTCGAAGTTCGAGTGCACGCGCCACGGCTCGGTGTTCTCGTGCGTGCCGTTGACGTTGGTGAGAAGCCGCGCGGTCATGTTGCTGTTCATCTGCACGTTGAACACGAGGTCGAGATTGTGTCCCGGCTTCACCACGTTCCACTCGTTGTGCACGCGGTCGCGCACGCCGACGTAGGTGGCGACGTAGCGGCCGTCGATCTGCACCTTCGGATTCACGCTGCTGGCGGCCTTGACGAAGGCGTCCCCGCCGCTGCCGCCCACCGACGCGGTGGCGGCTGTCCCGGTCCCGGCCAGCTTGCCGTCGGCGCCGACGGTGATCACGCTGTTGCCGAAGTCGCCCCCGGTGCGGGGATTGTCGGCGTCGGCGATCCAGTTGCCGTCGACAACGAACTTGTACTGGTGTTCGCCGGAGGTCAGCCCGGCCACCACCGCCTCGTAGGCGTCACCGTTCTTCGTCATCGGCGTGGCGGTGGTGCTCCAGCCGTTGAAGTCGCCGGCCAGGCTCACGCTGCCCGCCGACCCGCTGTAGCGGAAGCGCACGCCGGTCGCGGCGTTCTCCACCGCCGCGTGCGCGAGCCCGGCGCCGAGCATCGGCACGCCGCCGAACCCGATCGCGCCCGCCAGCAGCACGCGCGTGGTCATCCGTCGCAGGGCGCGGGGGCCCTCGTTCGTCATCGCGGCCGCGGTCATGCGAGCCTTCCCTCCGGGTATGCTACGGGCCAGGAACCTGCGGGCCTCTCCACTGCGGGCTAGAACCATCCGTGCAACTCCACCTTGAGGATGTCGCGGTTCACCGCGCTCCCGGCGAGGTCGCCGTCGTCGACGGGGTTGGGCGAGTCGCCGATCCACCAGGGTCCGTACGACAGGAACAGCTCCATGCTGTCGCGCGGGCGATACTGCAGCTGCGTGAAGGTACTGGTGCGCGTGCGGGTCGCGTCGTTGCCGAAGGTGAGGCGCGAATAGAGCTTCACGGTCTGCGTGATGTTGACATTGGACTCCAGCGACGCCAGTTGCTGGTGCGTGAGCCGGTATCCCTCGACTAGGCGGCGCGACTTGAACTGCAGCCGCGCCCACGCCAGCGAACTCTGCGCGGTCACCTCGCCGAAATATTCGCGGATGTCCTGCCGGTAGCGCGTGCCGCCGCTGGTCGGCGCGTTGCACTCGCTGCCCTGGCCGGGCCCGGTCTCGCCGCGCCGCGTGCGGTAGAACACCTTGCTGGTGAAGCCATTGAGATACTCGGTGTACATCTCCGCGTAAGCGTCGGTCCAGTGTGCGGCCTCATCGAAGCGCTTGTCGTATTGGCCGTAGTTGCCGGTGAGCGTGATGGCGCGCTTGGGCACCGCGTACCAGGAGTTGAGGTAGTAGCCGGCCTCGTCGCGGTTGCCATCGCCCAGCGGGTTGTCCCACTGGCGCCCGAGCACCC
>JBKJUD010000421.1:0-13411 GCA_046590735.1 Candidatus Eiseniibacteriota bacterium
CTCGAAAAACCTCACGCCGGAGAAGTCGGTGAACCTGAGCGCCGGCCTCGCGGTGACGCCGGTGACCGGCTTCACGCTCACCGCCGACTACTTCAACATCAAGCTGACCGACCGGATCATCCTGGGCGCGACGTTCGACGACAGCGTGACGCAGGCGATTCTCGCGGGCGGCGGCTACCCGGGCATCTCTGGCGTGCAGTACTTCACCAACGGATTGGACACGCGCACGACAGGGCTCGACGTGACCGGCACGGTGAACGCGATCGCCGACGGCGCCCGCACGCTCACCTTCACCGGCGCCGCGAACTACACGCACAACACGATCACGTCGGTGGATCCGCTGCCGAGCGTGCTCGCCGGGTCCGCGGAGACCGGGTTACTCGACCCGGTGACGCGCATCGCCATCACCGAGGAGCGCCCGGACTGGCGCGTGTCGCTCACCACCGACTACGCGCGCGGCGGCTACCATGCGATGGCGCGCGGGTCGTACTACGGCAAGTTCGCCTCGGCGCAGCCGGGGTACTGCGATGAGTGCCGCGAGGAATACGGGGCGAAGACGCTCGTGGACACCGAGGTCGGATACAAGGTGTCGACGGTGGATGTGTCGGTGGGCGCGCGCAACGTGTTCGACACGTATCCCGACAAGGCGCAGATGGACTACAACAACAACTTCGCGACGTTTCCGTGGGCGGCGGCTTCCCCGTTCGGGTACAACGGGCGGTACGTCTATGTGCGGATGACGACGGCGGTCGGGAGGTAGTCGCCGGAGTCGATTGCGCAGCGGCCGGCGGGGGGTCTCCTCGCCGGCCGTTTTTGCAGCCGCGGGCGGAGGGGCGACGCGATGGCGGGCGCAGTGAGAACGCAAGTGGCGGCCTGGGCTGTGCTCGCACTTTCGTGTTTCGTCGCATCCTGCAGCCCGCGCAAGGCGAGCCTCGGCACCGTACGGGGGACGGTCGCCAATCGCCGTCGTCGAGAGACCGTGAATTGCCTGCGTGTCCGGCCTGCGGTTGTGCCACGCCGCGGCCCTGAGCCGGGCCTACCACCGCATTGTCCCCGATCGGGTGCGCGCGCGGCAGTGCGGGTGCGCGACGCGCCGCATGCCGGGCGCGGGGGCCCGAAGGTGGCTCCTGAGGTAGGACTCGAACCTACAACCCTCCGGTTAACAGCCGGATGCTCTGCCATTGAGCTACTCAGGAACATGCAACCACTTGGGGCTCAAGACGTTCCGCGATCTGACGCGCCGGGCGGCGCGCTTCGTGGACAGGTGCCCGAATGGACGAGAAAATATATCGGCCGGGGAGTCCCCAGTCAACTGCGAATTCGGCCGGCGGGCCCGGCGCAACGCGCGGCGCCCCTAGTTCATCCTCGCATGCAACTGCCGCAACGCCGCCACCGCGTCCTCGACGTCCTCGATGTCCACCCCGGGCTCCACCAGCTCGAGGAACCGCTCGAAGTCGGCGAGCGCACCGTGCGTGTCGTCGAGCCGCAGCCGCACCAGCGCGCGATCGCGCCATTCGAAGGCGTTGAGCGCGTCGAGGTCGATCAGGCACTGCGACACGCCGAGCGCGCGGCGGAAGTCCTCGGCGCGCACATACGCCGTTTTCAGGTTGCGCAGGACGCGCGCGACGATCTCCGGCCGTTCGGCGGTGCGCAGCAGACTGTGGTGGAACTGCGCCTCTGGCCCGTGCACGGAGGCGAGCAGGGCCTGGCAATCGGCGTCGGTCAGGATGGCGCCGCCGCCGAATGGATCGATCAGCACCGCCGGCACCACGCCGGGATGCTTCACGAGAAAATGGCCCGGGAAGCCCACACCCTCGAGTGCGATGCCGGCGCGGCGCGCGACCTCGACGTACACGATCGCCAAGGTGATCGGCATCCCCCGCCGCCGGTCGAGGACGCGATCGAGGAAGCTGTTCTCCGGGTTGAAGTACGCCTCGCGATCCCCGGCGAAACCGTGCGCGCGGAACAGCACGTCGTTGAGCGCGGCGATGTCCGCCAGCGCGCGCGCGGAGGCGCGCGCATCCGGTTCCCGGCGCGCCGCCACCTCGCGCGCGAAGCCTTCGAGCATCCCGAGGTACGCGTCCACGTCCAGTGCCGTGCGCTCCGCGGTGGCGATCGCCAGCACGGACTCGGCGAGCCCGCAGTCGGCCTCGTGCAGCAGCAGGCACGCCATGACGCGACGCGACGCGGCGGCCCACGCCTCGTTCACGAGCGCCAACGTGCGATCCTCCGCACCACCCGCCGCCTCAACGGCCGGACGCCCGCTCCAGCTCGCGCAGGTCGCGCGACAGCGCGTCGAGTTCGGCGCCCGCCTCGCTCGCCTTGCCGGCGCCCATCAGCTGCTGGTAGCGCCGCAGATGTTCCGCGGCCGAGTGGATCATCGCCGGGTCTGCCCCGACGCGCGTGGCTTGCTGCAGGCGCTGTGCCGCCGTCTGCGGCTTGCCGGTGACAGGCGCCGCCGCGGCGGCGTGCGTGCTGTCCCCCTGCACCACCGGCGCCAGCGCGCCCACCTGCGGTCCGAACAGGTCGGTGAGCGCCTCCTCGAGCGAGTTGCCGTAGCCGATGTCCTTCTGCGTCGCCACGATCACCCGCTTGAGTTCGGGAATCTTGCTGCCAGTCGATTGGATGTACAGCGGCTCGACGTACAGGAACGATGCGTCCACCGGCACCGCGAGCAGGTTGCCGCGCAGCACCGACGAGCCCTGCTGGTTCCACAGCGTCAGGTCCTTCGAGATGTTGGCGTCCTGGTCGATGCGCGCCTCGATCTGTCGCGGCCCGTAGGCGATGGTGCCCTTGGGCAGATGGTACGCGAGCATCGTCCCGTAGCGATCCCCGTCGCACAGCCCCGCGACCCACGCGATCATGTTGTCTTTGTCGCGCGGGGTGAGCGGGATCATCTGCAGGTACTCGGCCTTGGCCTCGCCCGGCAGGCGCATCAGCATGTAGTAGGGAATCACCGGCACCTTGGTGCCCGGCGCGCCGCTATCGGTGATCTCGGTGCTCCCCTCCCACACGTCCTCGTGGTTGTAGAAGGTCACCGGATCCTTCACGTGGAAGCTGCCGTAGACGTTCGCCTGCAGCGCCAGCATGTCCTCCGGGTAGCGGTAGTGCGCCCGAATGTCGGCCGGCGCCTGCGCCCCACTGGTGAACATGTCGGGGAAGATGGCGCGGTAGGTGCGCACCAGGGGATCACTTTCGTCGGTCACGTAGAAATGCACCGTGCCGTTGTAGCAATCCATCGTCGCCTTGACGCTGTTGCGGATGTAGTTGATGCCCTCGACGCGTGCCGCATACGGATAGTTTTCACTCGTCGTGTAGAAGTCCCGCGCGATGGTCAGGCTGCCATCGTGCCGCACGATGGCGTAGGGGTCATGGTCGGGGCGCAGGAACGGCGCCAGCTTGCGCAGACGCGTGTCGACATCGCGGTCGTATAGGATGCGGGTGTCGGCGCCGATGTACGACGACAGAAAGAACTTCAGCGAGTGGTAACGCAGCGCGAAGGCGAGCCGGCGCACCGAGAACACGGAGCCGAGCGTGATGCCAGCGTTGCCTTGGTACGTGGTGAAGATGTTCTCGTCGCCGCGCGGGTAGTCGAATTCCTGCTGGCCATGCGCGTGCACCATTACCGGGTGGGTGGTGAGTTCGCCGAAGTACACCTCGGGCCGCGTGATCGTCAGCTCCGGCACCGAGGACACCGGCGGCAGGTCGCGCACCAGCAGGTCGGGAATGCCCTCGGCCGTGAAGGCGTTCACGCTGCTGATGCAGGCGCCGTAGCCGTGGGTGTAGATGAACCAGCGATTGATGTCCCATCCCTCGCTGCCGACGGCCTGCGGCACCCTCGTGTGATCTATCTCGCGCAGCGAGATCATCACCATCCGCGAGGCGTCGGCGGTGGCATAGCGATCGAGGTCGATGTCAGCAAAGCGGTAGTAGGTGCGCAGCGTCTGCAGCTGGTTGAACGTGTGCTGCAGCGGGCGCCAGTCCGCCAGGCGCAGGTTGGCAATCGTGGTGCGGTCCGCGGAGACCTGCGCCGAGGTCAGCTCGCGCGGCTCGGGGAAGTCGCGCACGTGCACGCGCGTGGAATCCAGTCCGAAGGCCTGGCGGGTCATCTCGAGGTGGCGCTTGATGAACGGCAGTTCGGCGCGCAGTTGCTCGGGCCGGATGGCGATCGCGTCGTAGGCCGAGGGAATGATGCCGAGTTCCAGCGCGCCGCTGGCGATGATGATGCCGGCGATGAGCACGCCGAACCGCCGGCCGCCGCGCGGGCCGATGATGGCGACCGCGAGGCCGCACAGCATCAGCGTCGCCGCGAAGATGGCCAGCAGCGTGGCGCCGAGATGCGCATCCACCGCCGACACGCCGACCAGCGGTCCGCGCTTGCTGTACACCAACTCATAGCGCAGCAACCACGCGCTGTTCGCCCACAGCATCATCAGCAATCCGAGCAGCACGCTCAGGTGGCGGCCGCCGCGGCGGAGGTGATCGATCCAGGTGCCCTGCGTCACACCGGCGATGGCCGCGGGCAGCACATACAGCACCGCGGTGGTGACGATGCACGCGAAGACGACGCCGATGCCCCAGTCCAGCAGCACGCCCCACGCCGGCAGCGTGAACACATAGAAGGCGACGTCGCGGTGGAACTGCGGGTCGAGCACGCCGAAGGGCTGCTGGCGCAGCGCGGTCAGGAACGTCCACCACGCGGAGCCGAGGCCACTGCCCAGGCCCCAGGCGAAGACGATCAGGATGATCAGCCGCATGCGATCGAGCAGGTGCGCGACCTGCGCGGCGCCGGGCGCAGCGGCGAGCCGGCCGCTGGCGATGTCGATGATTTCGGGTTCGCCTGGCCGGCCGCTACCGCGCGGAGTCTGCGGACGCGGCGGGGCGGCGATGTCCGGGGTCGTGCGCCGGCCGCGGGCGAGGAATGCGTTGAACCACAGGAGCGCGAACGACAGCACGATGCCGCCGATGGTCAGGCCGCCACGCGCGTAGAACTCGGTCCAGAAGCGCTGCTCTGCGCCCAGTTCGCGGAACCACAGCGCATCGACATACAACGACATCGCGCTCTGGAACAGGAACAGTCCGAGCACGAGGGCGATGCTGAGGCGCACGGCGCCGCCCACGCCCGCCTCGTCGCCGCGACCGCGACGCGACAGCGCGCGTACGGCCGGCAAGGCCGCGAGCACGTAGATCAGCAACACCAGAACATCCATGTGGGGTCTCCTTGGCCGCGCCGCGTCTGCGCCCTGATGGCGTGCGGCGTGTCGGCAGCGCTAGGATAGACCATTGCCTGCGCGGCTGCTAATCTCGCCGCCATCCCATGGTCCCACCGAGCGACGTCCCTCACGGCCTGCCCCCGGCTGCCTCTGCCCCGGATGCGCCACCTCCGGCGAGCCTCGATCTGCCCGAGCGCTACCGTCGGGAGCGCGCCTTGGGCGAGGTGTCTGATGTATTACTACGAATTGGCGACCGCTCCAAGACCCTGCGCGCCACGCTGGATTTCGCCCTCGACCTGCACGACGCCGGCAGCGGCTGGATCCTGATGCGCTCCGGCCGGGGGGACACCCTGATCCCGGTCGCAGCGCGCGGCCGCGCCGCGCTCGACAACGAGACCCTCGCGCAGGCGACGGCGTTCGTCGCCCAGCGGCGTCCCTCGCTCCCGCCCACGGTGATTTTCGCGCCGCTCGCGCTCGGCGGCCGCACCGTCGGCGTCATCGCGTTGCGCCGCGAACGGCCCTTTGCGCGCGGCGATGGCCGCTTCCTCACGCGCATCGCGCACCGCCTCGGAGCCGAACTCGATCGCCGTGAGGAGCAGCGCGTCATCGCGGTGCTCGAGCGCATCAGCGCCAAGATCGTGCAGGAACTGCGGCCCAACGACCTCGTCTACCAGTTGTTGCACGGACTGCGGGCGTTGCTGCGGTACAACCACAGCTCCGCGCTGTTCATGCCGTCGGAAGTGCCGGACACGCTCGTCCTGCGCGCCGAGCAGATCGCGTGGACCAAGGGCAAAAGTGTCGAGATCGGGCGGACCGTGGCGCTGGACGGGCTGTTGCGTGGCCTCGGCGGGCGCGACGGCGGCAGCGTGCAGGCGCTCGCGCGCGGGGGCGAGGGCTGGCACGGCGTGCAGCCGTGGGGCACCCTGGCCGCGCGCTTCGCCGCCTCCACGGACAACGGGCCGCCCGAGCGCTCCATGCTGCTGCTTCCGCTGCCCTACAAGGGCCGGATCCTCGGTGTGCTCAAGGTGTCCTCGGCCGACGACGGCGTGTTCGGCGAGCGCGAGCAACGCCTCGCCGCGCGCCTGTTGCCCTTCGCGGTGGCGGCACTCGCCCACGCGGAGGCGGCGAACCGCTTCGAGCAGCAGCTGGTGGAATCCGAGAAGCGCGCGGCGCTCAGCGACCTGGCGCGCGGCGTCGCGCACGATGTCAACAACGCTCTGGGCGCCATCCTGCCGCTGGCCGACCAACTGCGCGCGGAGGCCGAGCGCGGCGACCTCGAAGGCGGCAGCGCCGCAGTGGACCTCGCGGAGATCGCCCGCGCCGCGCGCACCGCCAAGCGGATCATGACCGGCATGCTGCACTACGCCCGCGGCGGCGTCGAGGCGCGGGTGCGCGTCGACCTGGCGCAGACCATCGACTCGGCGACCGCGCTGGTGGCCGCCAGCCTGCAGGCGCGCGGCATCGTCCTCACCCACACCATCGCGCCCGGCGCGGAGGCCGTCTACGCCGCGCAATCGCAGGTCGAGCGCATCCTGCTCAACCTGCTGCTCAACGCGATGGACGCTTCGCCGGACGCCGGCGCGATCAGCGTGCACACATATCCCGATCCCGGCCGCACGGCGGGCGACGCCGGCCGGGTGCGCATCACCGTGGTCGACCGCGGCACCGGCATCCCGCGCGCGCTTCTGTCGCAGGTCGAGGAGCCGTTCTTCACGACCAAGCCTGGGGGCACTGGCCTGGGCCTGGCCATCGTGCGCTCGCTGGCCTGGGAGAACGGCGGCCGGCTTTCGATCGACACCGGTCCGGGCGGCACGCAGGTCCACGTGACACTGTCCGCCGCGCTTCCTCGCGCCGATCCCCCGACCCCGAGACCCGACGATGCCGCGTGACCACATCCTGGTGATTGACGACGAACCCGGCATGCGCCGCGCCATCGAGCGCGTGCTGAGCGGCCGCCATGCCGTCACCTCCGTGGAGACCGCCGAGCAAGGACTCGCCGTGCTCGAGAATCAGCCCGTCGACATGGTGCTGGTCGATGTGCGCCTGCCGGGCATGGACGGACTCGCGCTGCTGGCCCGCGTCACCGAGCAGCGCATCGACACCGAGGTCGTCGTGATGACCGGGTCCTCCGGCGAGCGCGACGAGTGGCTGCTCCAAGCCATCGAGGGTGGCGCCTATTACTTCCTCACCAAGCCCTTCGAGCGCTCGGTGCTGGAGGCGCTGGTGGAGCGCTGCCTCGCCTCGCGCCTCCTGCGCCGCGCCAACGAGCAGCACACCCAGCGCATCGAGGAAAGTCTCGAGCAGGCGCGGCGCTTCCAGGCCAACCTCTACCCGCGGCGCATCCCCACCTTGCAGGGCGCGCGGCTGGCGGCGCAGGCGCGACCCTGCGAATCGCTGGGCGGGGACCTCTACGACTTCGTGTTGCAGGCGAGCGGCGAACTCGAACTGTTCATCTCGGATGTGTCGGGACACGGCGTGGGCGCGGCGATGTTCACGGGCGCGGTCAAGGTGGCGTTCCGCCGCCATGCCATCGAGTCCCACTCGATCGCCAAGGCCGAGTCCCTCGTGCACGACCTGCGGCTCGCGGCCGGCTTGATGGGGGCGGGCAAGTTCCTCACCGCGATCCACGCGGTGTACGACTGCGCGACGATGTCGCTGTCCTACTGGAACGCCGGGCACCCGCCGCTGGTGCGGCTCACCGCCGCCGGCGAGGTCACCTACGGCGACAGCACGGTGCCGCTGCTCACCACCGCGCTGCCCGAAACGGCGCTGCTGCGCCGCACCATGCAACTCGAGCCCGGCGATCGCGTGCTCTTCTACACCGACGGACTCATCGAGACGCGCAATCCGGGCAACCAGCACTTCGGTCTCGACCCGGTCATCCGTGTGTTGCAGTCGTTGCCGCACGCCTCGCCGGGCGAATCGCTGTACCGGCTGGAGGAATTGGTCGACGCGTTCCGTGCCGGGCGGCCGCTGGAGGATGATGTGACGTTACTCTTGCTGACGGTGGAGGCCCCTGCGGTCTAGTTGCGATGCGGGGCTTCGCTGCCCCAGGTCTGCGGGACGCTCCAGGCGATCGCGCGCGCGCGGACCTCGGGGAACCACGGCGCCCGCGCGTGGTAGCGCCACATCGCGTCGAACACCACCAGCGCCTCGCGGCCGCGGCCGCGCCAGTAGCCGGTGGCGCCGGGGAGCGTCTGCAGGAATTGCGGGAGGGCTGCCGCCCGCGCCTGCGCATCGCCGGCCGGGGGTTGCATGACCTGCATGCGCAGCGTACGCAGCGACGACGACTCCGCCGCGAGCGCCTCGAAGAACCCGCGTGCCTCCACCGGCTGGTCGCCGCCGACCAGCGGCGCGTAGTAGCGCTCGTACTCGTCGAGACAGTAGGTCAGTTCGAGGACGATCTTGTCCTCGGCGATCTTGCTGTAGGGATGGCCGTAGAGGCCACCGTGATATTGCGGCGGCGCCGGCGCCTGCGCGAAGGCGTCATGCAGTTCGACGGCATAGGCGATCTGGCCGGACGCGCGGCCGAAGATCACCAGCGACTGGGCAAGTTGCTCGAGTTCTGACTCGCGCGGCGGCGAGGACCACACCTACGACTGCCCCAGCTCGGCGAGATCCTCTTCCTCGTACCCCAGGAAGTGCCCGATCTCGTGTAGCAGTGTCATCGCGAGTTCCTCCACAAACTCCTCCGGCGTGCTGCAGACACGCTCGACGTTCTTGCGGAACAGCAGCAGCTGCGGACGGTCGGCGGGAGGCTCGTCGTCGCCGGGGGGCGGGGCGTCCGGTGTCGAGTTCGCCGCGGCGGCGGCGGCGGCCGGTTCGGAGGCGTCGTCCGCGGGCGCGTCCTTCTTGTCGGCGACGCCCGCCATCACGCCGGTGAGCAGCGGCGAGAGCGGCGGGTCCTCGCTGGCGAGCAGTTCGGCGGGCGGGAGGTCCATCACCGTGATCGCGATGTCGCCGGTGCGCAGCGGGCGCCGCAGCTCCGGCGGCAGCTCCTGCGTGGCGGTGTCGATCAGCTGCTCGAACTCCGCCTCGCTGACGCGCGGAGGCTGGAAGAAGCAGTCGGGGTCGAGCGCCGCGGCCTGGCCGTAGCACTCGGTGGCGGCAGCGTCGTCGCCGCGCAGTTCGTGGGCGATGGCGAGCCAGTAGCGTGCGTCGGGATTCTCGGGGTCGTCGCGCACGACGGCGGTGAGCCCGCGGATGCCTTCGTCGAGACGCAGCAGACCGACCTGCGACGCCGCGATGTCGAGGCGAATGGAGGGATCGCCGGGATAGTGCGACAGGGCGCGCGTGAGATGGTCGAGCGCTTCGCCGTAGGCCTCCTGGTCGACCAGCGCGGCGCCGAGCAGGTAGTGCGCCTCGGCGGCGTCCGGCACCATTTCGAGCGCGTGGCGCGCTTCGTCCTCGGCGGCCTCCGGATCGTCGTCTTCCATCGCGTCCCAGCCGTGTTCAAGAAACGCTTCCACGGCGCGGCGATCCTTGGGTGTCATCCCCGTCATGATTTCCTCCCGATCTCTGCGCCGGATGGTACACGACGCTGGCGCCCGCCGCCAAACGTCGCGCGGTCACTGGACGGGCCCCGGCCGTTCCGGGACAATGACGATCCCCGTCCGACCGCCCCACGCCCGGGGCAAGCCGCCCTGATGAGGAACGTCCCGCATGCCCGCTCCCGCCTATCGTGTTGTGACGCCGCGGCTGCTGCTGCGCTGTCCGCAGCCGCAGGACGCGCGGCTGTGGAAGGACGCGGTGGACGCCAGCCTCACCCACCTCGAGCCGTGGATGACGTGGGTACACCCGGCGCCCGACCTGCCCGGAACCGTCGCCCTGCTGCGCCGATTCCGCGGCCAGTTCGACCTCGACCAGGATTTCGTCTACGGCATCTTTTCCCGCGACGAGGGCGAGATGTGGGGCGGCTGCGGCCTGCACCCGCGGGTAGGCGACGGGGCGCGCGAGATTGGCTACTGGATCCACGCGGCGCACACCGGCCAGGGCCTGGCGCGCGAGGCCACCGCCGCGCTCACGCGGGTCGCGTTCGAGGTAGATGGCGTGAAGCGGGTCGAACTGCACATCGCGCCGGGCAACATGGCGAGCATGGCGGTGCCGCGCGCCTTGGGCTTCGTGCTCGAGGGCACGCTCCGCCGCCGTATCGAGGTGCCGCAGCGCGGCCTGCACGACCAGGCGGTGTGGACGCTGCTGGACGACGAATATCCCTCCAGCCCGGTCGCGAAGGCCGAGGTCCAAGCGTTCGACGCGGCGGGCGATCGGATCCTCTAGGCGCCGCGCCGCCGTGGTACACTCGGGCCATGCACGTCCTACTCGCCACCCCGCGCGGTTTCTGCGCCGGCGTTGATCGCGCCATCGACATCGTCGCCCTCGCCCTCGACGTCTTCGGGCCCCCGGTGTACGTCCGCCACGAGATCGTCCACAACCGCCACGTCGTCGACCGGCTGCGAGCGCGCGGCGCCATCTTCGTCGAGGAGTTGCAGGAAGTGCCGGAAGGCTCGCTGCTGGTGTTCAGCGCGCACGGCGTCGCGCCGGCGGTGCGGCAGGAAGCGTCCGATCGCCGCCTGCGCACCATCGACGCGACGTGCCCGCTGGTGACCAAGGTGCACTCCGAGGCGGTGCGCTTCGCGCGCGAGGGCTACTCGATCGTGCTGATCGGCCACAAGGGACATCCCGAGGTGGATGGCACGATGGGCGAGGTGCCCGGCCACATCACCCTGGTCGAGGACAGCGCCGATGTCGCCGCCTTGCCGGAGACGCGCGACGACGCACGCAAGCCGGTGGTGTATCTCTCGCAGACTACGCTGTCGGTGGACGAGACGCAGGCGGTGATCGACTCGATCCGTGTCCGCTTCCCCGACGCGCGCGGGCCAGCGAAGGACGACATCTGCTACGCCACCTCGAACCGCCAGAGCGCGGTGAAGGAACTCGCGTCCCGGTGCGACGTGGTGCTGGTGGTGGGCTCGAGCACCTCGTCGAACTCGAACCGCCTGCGCGAAGTGGCCGAGACGCTCGGCTCGCGCTCGTATCTGGTGGAGGAAGCGGCCGACATCCAGCCGGCGTGGCTCGACGGCGCGCAGTGCGTCGGGGTGACGGCGGGCGCGTCGGCGCCGGAGGATCTCGTCGAGGAGGTCGTGGCCTGGCTGCAGGCGCACGGCGCCGAGTCGGTGCAGGACCTGGTGACGGTGAGCGAGGATGTCTACTTCGCCCTGCCGCCGGACCTGCTGCGGGAAATCGCCGCGCGCGGCATCGAATCCGACACTTTGGAGAAGCACAAGGCGCGGCCGGCCACCATGCGCCGTCTCGAGGAAACCCGCCGCCAGTTGGAAGCCAAGGGCGCGATCTAGCCGGGCGTTGCGCGGCGCCGGGCGAGCAGCACGGAGAGCGGCGAGGGCGTGGCTCGTGTTTCGAGGAGCTCGAGCCCCGCCGCCCCGCACAGCGCGCGGTACTCCGTCGCGGTGCGCTCGCGGCCGCCGTCGGTCAGGACCAGCATGTTGAGATCCATCAAGGTCGCGCGATGCGGCGCGCCATCCTCCGGAATGAGCATCTCGATGAGGACGACCGTGCCATCCGCCGCCATGACATCGCCGCAGCGCCGCAGCACATCGACCGCGCGTGCGTCATCCACGGCGTGCAGCAGGTGCTTGAGCAGGTAGACGTCCCCGCCGCGCGGCAGTTCGCTGAAGATGTCGGCCTGATGGCGCTCCGCGCGTCCGGCCGCCTGCAGGGCGAGGAAGTCCGGGTCGAGCTCGATGTCCGGTTGCGAATCGACGAGCAGTCCGCGCGCCTCGGGGGCGTCGGCGAGTACACCCGCGAGCAAGGCGCCGCTACCGCCGGCCACATCGATCACGATCCCGCGCGTGACGTCGCGCAGCGCGCCGCGCAGGGCGGGCAGATTCATCCGCGTGGCGGCGGTCATCCAGGCGTCGTACACCGCGCGCTCCGCGGGGCGGGTGGAGAGCCACTCGAAGATGGCGGCGCCTTCCGTGTGCGCCAGCGCTGCCTCGCCGGTGCGCACGCTGTGTGCGAGTGCGCCCCACGCGGCGTAGTGCGCGTCGCTTCCCATGAGCAGGGCGGCGCCGCGCACGGAATCCGGCGCATCGGCGCGCAGCGTCGCGCCCAGGGGTGTCAGGCGATAGGCGCTGTCCCCCTCGCGCGCGACGACGCCCAGCGTCGCCAGCAGGCGCAGCACGCGCGCCAGCGCATCCGCGCGTGTGCTGGTGGCCGCGGCAATCGCGGCGACCGTGCGCGGTTCCGCCGACATGGCGTCGGCGAGTCCACACGCCGCCATCACGTGCAGGGCGCGCGCCGGCCAGTGTCCCACCAGCATCTGAAGCATTTGCGCCGCGGGCGGCGGCGCGGCAGGTGCATCGTTCATCGTGTCACTCCGGGCGGCGGCAGGCACGGGCGCCTATGCGACGACGCAGAGCGCCCGCGGCAGGATATCGAAGGAACACGGGGTCTCGCCAATCCATTCTCCGTCCGCTTCGACCATCAGGGGTTCGGGCGCACCCACATGGACGCGGGCCGCGCGCGTGCACGAGACGAACGGCAGCGCGAGATGCGAGCCATCGCGCAGGCGGGGAAGCTGTGCCAGCGCGCGCACGCGCGACGTCGCACCGATCGTCACCACGTCGAACAGGCCGTCGTCGGGCAGCGCCTCGGGGGCGAGCAGGAAACCGCCGCCGGCCGAGCGCCCGTTGGCGAGCGTGACATTCCAGACCGCGGTTTCGCGGGCGGGACTGTCCTCCACCTGGATCGCGAGTGGGACCGGGGCCGAACGCGAGACGGCACGCAGGAGGGCCAGCGGGTAGGCGAGTGCGCGCAAGGGACGCGGGCCGCGCGAGGCGTTCACTTGCGCGGCGACGGCAGCGGCGACCCCGATGTTCGCGGCATTGAGAAACAGCCGCACCGGCAACGCGCCGAGTTCGTCGGTGCCCCATTCGACCCGCAGGAAGCGCGCGCGGCCCACATCGAACAACCGCGTCTCGCCCGCCAACGCCCGCTGCACCACCTCGAGGGCGCTCCCCTGCCGCGAGACGCCGCGCGCGATGTCATTGCCGGTGCCGCCCGCCAGCGGCGCGAGGATGGTGTGCGGCGGCGGTCCGCCGAGGGGATCGACGAGCCCGTTCACTGCCTCATGGATCGTGCCGTCGCCGCCCAGGACGAAGAGGACATCGAGGCCCTCGGCC
>JBKJUD010000061.1:0-12539 GCA_046590735.1 Candidatus Eiseniibacteriota bacterium
AGGTCATGCACGCGAAGCCGGGGTTCTCCATGACCGCCTTGGACGCCTTGAGCTGCGCGGCGGTCAATTCCGGCGTGGCGGCGGCGGGCTTGTCGGCCGCGCGCAGCGAAGGCGTGAGCAACACGACCCCGAGAGCGAGGGCGGCGACAGCAACGACAATGGGACGGCGTCGAGACATGGCATCTCCGGGGGGTGGTCGAGGAGGGTACGTGCGTAGTCTACTGTCCGCGGTGCCCCTCGCCAAGGCGTATCGGGCGCGGCTGAAGGATCGGCACGGAGGCTGAGATGTTCCGGAGATTCGCAAGTGTGGGCGTGCTCGCGCTGCTGGCGGTGACGGCCTGCCGGGCGCCGGTGGCGGTATCGGGCGACCACTTCACGCTCAGCCGTGCATTCCTCGACGAAATAGCGCGGCAGGGTCTCATCGTCGAGCTGCCGGTACGCTTCGTCGCCACCGGCGCGGTGCATCCGGTGCAGAACGACTGCGAGATGCACTGGGCGGCGACCTCGGCCGTGCCACTGGGCGACCCGGCCGGCCTGGTGACCGAACCGCCGAACGTGTGCCGCAGCTGGCCCCCGACGGGCCGGCCCGCCGGCGGCCGTCGCCGCGTCACGTGGCGCGACTACGCGCAGTCCACGCTCCTCGGCCGAGACTGCGTCGTGCGCGGCTTCCCGCGGCTGGCCGCCGAGCACGCCGGGGGCGGCGCGCCGTCGACGCCGCCGCACGTCGTCGAAATCCACCCGTTGCTGGCGGTGAGCGGACCGGGCATCGCACTCGACTTTACCGGCGAACTGCGCGCCGTGCCGGGCATGGTGCACAAGCGCCCGGCCGTGAGCGAGCCGACGGTGGGCGGACGGCGACTGTGGGTACGCGCGGCGGGCGGGGATTACCAGTTCCGCGACAACGGCGCCGGCGACGATTGGAACTTCGCGATCGTCGACGTGGACCGCGCCTCCGCCCGGATGCGCCCGGTGCGAGGCGGCCATCGGCTCGACGCGCGCGTGCGCTTCCGCGCGGACGGCCCGCAGTTTCCCCTCACGCTCTACACGCTCAGCGGCACCGCCGCCGATGCGCGCGCGGTCACGTGGACCACCTCGCCAGCCGGGGACTGGCACGTCCTCGGCCTGCTCACCTACGACCCGCTGGCCGTGCTCGGCGCCGTGCGCGACGCCGGGGGATCGTGGCGCGCGCCGCGGGCGTGGACCGAGGTGACGCGCCCGCTGGCCTTGGTCGTCTGGGGCGAGACCACCGACTGACCGCCCGCGCGAGCGTGTCGCGTCGCTGACGGCTTCCGGCTACACTGCCGCGCATGCCACGACCTCCTTCCTCCTCGCGCCGCGGATCGCGGGCGCGCCCCGCGTCTTCGTTCGGCGTCGCGGTCGACCTGCCCCGCGGGATGACGATGCTGCTGGTGACGCTGGCGACGCTTGCCCTCGCCGGCCTCGGCGCATGGGTGCGACTGAGCAACCGGCTGCCGGCGCCGATCGAAGGCCAGATCCATCGCCAGGTCAGCCAGACCATCGAGCAGGATCTCGCCGCCGCGGGCACCGCCTCCGCGCCGGCGGATCTCCAGCGGCTCGCCGCGCGCGCCATCGAACACGGCAGCTACACAGTGCAGACCGGGCCGTTCGCCGGGCAGACGCTCAACCTGCGCGAGCAGATCGCGCAGATGGTGCCGCAGATCGAATCGCTCTACACCTACCGCGCCGATGGCCGCCGGTATGCGTACCTGCCGGATCTCGACACCTATCACTGGATGGCCGCTGCCGAGCGCATCGCGCGGGTGGGACATCCGTGGGCCAAGGGGCCCGATGGCAAGCAGCGCGATCCGTGGTCTCTGGCGCCACGCGGCTTCGTGGCAGACGGATCGTGGCACCCGCGCATGCTGGCGACCTGGCACAGGCTCGCGGCGCCGTTTCTGCATGGCGCGCCGCTGCAGGAGACCAGCGCGTGGTGGCCGGTGTGCTTCGGGCTGCTGGCGGTGATGCCGGTGGCGCTGCTCGCCACCGTGTGCGGCGGCGCGTGGGCGGCGCCCGCGGCCACTCTGCTGCTGGCGTATGCGCTCCCGGTCGTCGGCCGGACGTTCTGGGGTCACGCCGACACCGATCTCTACAACGTCTTCTTCCCCGCGCTGCTCGCCGCGCTGCTGGCCGGCGCGTTGCATTTCCTCGCCCAGGACAGGCGGGCGTGGGGGGCGATCCTGACCATGCTGGCCGGCTCGCTCACCGGACTCTACGCGCACTTCTGGATCGCGTGGTGGGCGCCGTGGCTGATCCTCGGCACGTCGGTGACCCTGGCCGCGTTCGCGCTGGCGATCCTGCAATCCGGCGAGGGCCGCCGCCGGTCTTCGCCCGAACTGGTGCAGGCGACCGTGATGGTGCCGCTCGCCTTCGCCGCGACCAGCGTGCTGTCGGTGCTGTTCCTCGCCGGCGCGCCGGCCCTGGCCGAACTCTGGCGCGGACCGGGACGCTACGCCGCCACGGCCGGCGGCGGCGACGGCTTCAGCGGCCTCTGGCCCGATGTCTTCGGCAGCGTCGGCGAATTGGCGCGCCCCGGTCTCCACCAACTCATCGCCGACCTGGGAAGCTGGCCGGTGCTGGGGCTGGCCGCGGTCGGGGTGGTGCTGGGACTGGTCAACAGGGCGCGGCCCGGACGGCGCGCGATCATCGTGTTCGTGGCCGCGTGGGCGGGAGCCACCTCGCTCCTCGCCACGCGGGGCTTGCGCTTCGAGTTGCTGGCGGCGCCCGCCGTGCTGGTGCTGGCGGCCAGTGGCGCCGCGGGGCTGGCGTGGTGGATCGCCCGCGCGCTGCCGCCCTCGCCGCCGGTGCGCACCGTGACCATCGGGACGCTGGCGCTGGCGCTCTGCGCGGTGCTGGTGTGGCGGCCGCAGGGCGCGGCGTCGGAAATCACCGCGGCCGCGCGCGCCGACATGCCGCAGGTCACCAGCACCTGGGGACACGTGCTCGACGCGGTGCGCGACTCGACGGACCGTCTCGATGTCCTCACCACCTGGTGGGACGTCGGCCACCCGGTGAAGTTCCTCGCGCGGCGCGGCGTGAGCATCGACGGGCAAACGTTCCAGGAGCCCGAGGCGCTGTGGGTCGCGCGCGCCCTGCTGAGCGACGACGAGGCGTACGCGGCGGCAATCCTGCAAATGCTCGACGGCGGCGGCGCGCGCGCGCTCGACTCCCTCGCCGTAGCGCTCGGCGGACTCCCGCGCGCCGACCGCGTGCTGCGCGCGGCGCTGGCCGCGCCCGACAGCCTCGCGGTGCGCGACTCGTTGCGCGCCGGCGGCGTCGAGGCATCGCTCGCCGAGAGGATGGCCGCCGCCGTACGGCCCATGCCGCCCCGGGTGCGCGGGGGCGTCGTCGTCGTGGCCGACGGGATGATCCCGAGCGCCATCGAGTGGGGCGCGCTGGGCGCGTGGGACTTCTCGCGGGCGATGGCCGTGCAATTGGTGGGTCGCGCCAACGCCGCCGAGCGGCTCGCCGCCGCCAGCGGCCTCGCGCCCGCCGCCGCGGACGCGCTCGTGCGCGAGGCGGCGGCCCTGGCCGACACCGCGCGCGCGGCCTGGTGCGGCCCCGGCCCCCGCGTGATGCGCGGACCGGAGCCGGCCAGCCTCGATCAAGCCGCCGGCGGCAGCCTGCGGGCGGCAAGCGGCGCGTGGATCCGTCCGGAAGCGGGCCTCGGGGGCTTGTCGCCGCAGGATGGCGGCGGATCGCCCGCCGCGCTCGTCTTCCCCGATCGCAACGGCGTCACCGTCATCGACACAGGGGTGCGCACGACGGACCTCGCGCTCGTGCTCATCCCCGGGGACTTCTCGGGGCGGCACGGGCTGTCATTGCTGACCACCAACCGCTCGCTGGCCACCAGCCTGTGCGTCCGCCTGCTCTACTTCGGCGGCGCGGGCCTGACCCGCTTCACGCCGCTGGCCGAGGGCGAAGGCACGCAGGGAGGTGCCGTGCGTGCCTTCCGGGTGCGGTGGAACCTGCGATGACCCTGGGCGGCGCGGGGATCAGACGGCGCGCGGTCCCGTCGGCTTGTCGCCTGGGTCGCGCGAGCCCGCCGGCGAACGGCGCGGCCCGAGGCCAGAGGCGATCGAGGCTGACTGCAACTCCAGGGTGATGGCCTCGAGCCCTTCCCGCATGATTGCCACATGCCGTTCGGACATCTTCTCGAGGCTGGCACGCACCGAGGCCTCGGCCGTCCCGGTACGCAACTGGTCGATCGTTCGGCCAGCCGCTGTCAGGTGCACGAGGATGCGGCGCTTGTCCGTCGGGTCGCGCACCTGTTCGATGAGTCCGCGTTCCGCCAGACGGCGCAGCACGCCGGTCAAGGTACTGGGGTGATTGCGCATCAGGAGCGCCAAGTGGCCAGTCGTCAGCCCGGGAAATTCCCCGATGATGCGCACCGCCAGCCGCTGGGGGCCCGTGATGCCGTAGCGGATCGCCATCTGCTTGGAGGCGGACTGCAAGGCGTTGTCCAGCGTCCACAGCACCTGCATGAAGCCCAACACATCTTCCAGTGCCGGCATCGGGGCCGAAGTTGCAGGTGCGGCACCTCCGGGGCTTCGTCGTAGCATGGGGAACCTCATCTATTCCGCGACAGAGGGGATCTGCAGCAGCAAGCGGGAGCGCCCCGCTGGCGAGGCACCCATATTGATTTCACCTCAATTTAATCACGAACCGGCGTCCGGTGTCAACGAACGGCCGGGCTGCCGAGCTCGGGCGCGAGTTCGTCGGGCTGCAGCACGCCGAAGATGTTGCCCTCGGTGTCTTGCCGCGTAGATCAACTGTCCGACCCCAGGAATCGTCATGAGCGGGACCACGATCACCCCGCCGGCCTCTGCGATGGCTCGCTGGGTGGCCGCGATGTCCAGCGTCGGCATCGTGCGCGGGAAGGCCCTCACCGCGGGGTCATCGGCGTGCACCTCGAAGCGGACGGTACGGCCCATCGGGCGACTTCCTGCGGGTGCTACAGGTGGCAGGACGAGAGACCGCGTTTCTGGAGATACTGCTGGTGGTATTCCTCGGCGCGCCAGAACGTCGTCGCCGGGACGATCTCCGTGACGATCGGCCGCTTCCACGCGCCGCTGGCCTCGAGCGCGTCGCGCGAGGCGGTGGCCTCGGCCTGCTGCGCCGCGGTGTGGAAGAAGATGGCGCTGCGATATTGGGAGCCGTGGTCGGGACCCTGTGCGTTCCGCGTGGTGGGGTTGTGATTCGTCCAGAACACCTGCAGCAGGGTGCCGTAGTCCACGATCGCCGGATCGTACTCGACCTCGACGACCTCGGCGTGCCCGGTGGTGTCGGTGCAGACGTCGCGGTATGTCGGGTTCGGCACGCTGCCGCCCGCGTAGCCGACGGCGGTGGCGAACACGCCGGGGATCTGGCGGAAGGTGTCCTCGACGCCCCAGAAGCAGCCGGCGCCGAAGGTGGCTTTCTCTGTCATGCGGAACTCCTCGTCGCGAAGCGGATGCAAGGCGGACACATCGTCCGCCGCGTCCCCTACTGTGCGACTGGACACCCCGCCGCGTCAAACACCGGCGCAGGACCAGCGCCGCCGGGGCCGGATGCGCAACGGCCCGGCAGGAGCGGACTGCCCTGCCGGGCCGCCTGGATGCGCCGCGCCGCGGGCGCTACTTCGACAGGGCGTAGTAGGAGAAGTGATCCGACGTCGCGGTGTAGCTCAGGGCGCCCACGTTGTCCTGGCCTCTCACCTGCGTCCACTGCGACGTCGACGGATCGAACCACATGCACGCCAGCTCGCCCGTCGGGTCGTAGCCCTGGGAACTCGGGTCGCCGGTGGTGTTGGTGTAGTCGAAGGCCAGCGTGTACGGCGCCTTGAACATCAGCCCCGACGGTTCCAGGTTGCACTGCACGAGCCCTGTATTGTCCGGCGTCAGCGTGATCGCGGTGTCCTTGGAGAGCGCGTTCGCCGGCACCACGAGCGTGTAGGAGCCCGCGGCGATCACTCCCCCGGTCAGCGCCGGGATCGTCTGGGTCACCGGGCCACCGGCGTAGGCCGTGTTCGACATCACGATGTCGATTTCCTTGCAGCGCGAGCCGGCATAGTCGCCGCCGCCGGACCCCGTGCCGCCCGCGACGACGCTCGACTTGCAATTCTCCGGCGAGCCCGCCTTGTCGGAGTTGAGGTAGCTGCTGCCGCTGTTGCTGTCGCACGGCTTCACGCCCAACTTGTCGTAGTCGCTCAACTGCGAATACACCGCCGCCGACCACGACCACCGCGGCGTCACGCCGGAAACGCTGCTCGAGAATCGCGCCTGCCACGTGACCGGCCCGACCTGCGCGGGCAGGCCGCCCGCGGGCACCACGTACTTGACCCCGCCCAGGAAGATCGGCGAATTCGATGCCGTCAACGGCGCCGTCACATTCCAGGTGTTCGACTGCGCATCCATCGACACGGTGACACTGGTCGCCGTCGCGGAGTAGGTGACCGCGGCATTGGGCAGCGGAATCATCGTGGCCACCCCATTCACCACGAGCGTCACGGTGCCGGTATCCATGGTCAGGGTGACGGGCTCGCTCACGATCCCTTTCGTGCGGATCGAGCCACTGAACCAGATGACCCTACCGGCGGCGATCGCGTTGCTGTTGAAGCTCGCGCTCGCGGCCGACCACGTGCCCGAGGCGCCCACCCCTTGGGGCTGCGCACCCTTGGGTGACACGACCCGCAGCAGGATCGGAACATTGCCCGATGGCGCCGGGCTGTTCGGCGGGGTGACGGCATGCGTGCCGCAGCCGGCCAACAGCGCCGCGGCGAGCAGCACCAGCGCGCTGCCCGCAACAGCGAGGGGGACCATCCCTGAACGACGGATGAGTGTGTGGGGGGTTTTCATGGCGTGGACCCTCTCGAATTGTTGAACTCTAGCGTGGGTTGCGGCTGTTCGCATGTGTCGGCGCAGCGAAGTAGGAGGCAAGCGACATGCCACCATCGAGAGGTTGCAGCGTCGGATAGTACGGAAGGTGGGCGAAGGACTTACCGCGGCGGTGAAGCATTTTCCGCACCGGCCACAGCGTGCGGGTCGCACGCGCCGTGCAATTTGCGCGCGCAGGATGCACGGCGCGCGGCGAGGGCCGCCGGGAGGCGGGGCTAGGGGTGCGCGACCCCGCCGCAGGCCGCGTGACGCGGGCACGTCACCAAGTGGTCGTTGACCAATCCTGTGGCCTGCTGGAACGCGTAGATGATGGTGGAGCCCACGAAGCGGAAGCCGCGGCGTTTCAGGTCACGACTCAAGGCGTCGGATTCGGGTGTCGAGGCTGGCACCTGCGCGATGTCGGACCACGCGTTCTGGCGCGGCGCGCCGCCGACGAACGGCCAGACGTACGCGTTGAAACTCCCATACTCCCGTTGCACGTCGAGGAACGCGGCTGCGTTGTCGATCGTCGCGGCGATCTTCAGCCGATTGCGCACGATGCCGGCGTCGGCCATCAGCCGTGTGCGGTCGGCGTCGTTGAACCGCGCAACGGCCGCGGGATCGAACTGCGCGAAGCCGCGCCGGTAGCCGTCGCGCTTCGCGAGGATCGTCTCCCATGACAATCCCGCCTGCGCGCCCTCGAGCACGAGGAACTCGAAGAAGCGCCGGTCATCGTGCACCGGCACGCCCCATTCCTCGTTGTGGTAGGCGATGCTGAGCGGCGTGCGCGCCCAGGGGCACAGCGCCGAGTCCGCCACGTCCTACCCCGCCTTGATCGCCATGAACGCGATCGCCACGCCCATCAGGCTCTCGCCGGCGATGATGCCGGAGCTGACCGGCACCGTGTACTTCTCGTGCAATGCCGGCACCCGCTTCGATAGGTACAGCGCGATCGCTGCGCCGAAGAACATCGACACCGAGTTGAAGCCGTTGATCGTGAATGCCAGGCCCAGCCCGGTCGCCGACGGGATCCACGCCTTCTTCTTCGGGAAGATCATCTCGAGCACCGGGAGCAGGATGCCCACCGACGCGCCGATCAACAGGCCCCAGCGCGCCGTCGGATGCAACGCTTCCGGGCCTTTCGACAACAGTTCGGCGACGCCGCGCCACACGAGCGCGGCGGGCGCCGGCCACTTGTCGGTGCCCAGCATGTTCACATCGGGGATCAGGATGAAGAACACCGGCACCACGACGAGGCTGCCGGCGATCACGCCGAAGAACTGCGCGAGGAACTGCTGTCGCGGGTTGGCGCCGAGCAGGTATCCGGACTTGAGGTCGGTGAGCAGGTCGCCGGCGTGCGTGACCGCTCCGGCAGTGATGTTCGCGGTCATCAGGTTGACGCCGACGTCGCCGGGCTTCAGCGCGCCGAACGTGAGCTGCGTGAGCTTGCTCACCGGCCCGGTGGGTGTGACGTCGGTCTCACCGGTCGCGCGCGCCGCGACCACCACCAGCAGGAACGTCGCGAGCACCGCGACCAGCCCCATCCAGTACGCGATGTGGAACAGCGCGTGCCCGAGAAGGATGACGGCGGTCCCGAAGAACACGTACCCGGCGATGAACCACGAACCCGGCACCTCGATCTTCTCCATCGGGTCATCCGCCGCGCTGCCGGCCGGCTTGAAGAACGCGGTGATGTTGCTGAATGCGCGAGCGACGGAGCGCCAGTTCAGGAAGAAGATCAGCAAGCCGGAGGTGACCATCATGGGCACGCCCGTCCACAGGCTCCAGCGCGAGATCTTGCCGAAGGACGCGGTGTCGATGATGCCGCGGTCGAGGATCCACGGCGCCAGGAAGCAGTAGTTGATCACCGCGCCCAGCAGCAGGCTCCACGCCTGGCGGAAACTCATGATCGCGCCGGCGGCGACGAACAGCAGCGAGCCCTCGAGCGACATCGTCACCTGGTTCAGATAGAGCGGCGCGTCCTTCCAAGTGCCCAGCCTTATGCCCTGCGTGCCCCACGCGGCCTCGAGTTTCGGCCACTGCAGCCACGGCAGCGCCTTCACCGTCACCATCTCCTTGATGAGCGACCAGTTGGGCGCCCCGGGTATTGCCGTCGTATTGAAATAGAGCGAGATGTCCGCGGCGTCACGCAGCCATGTCGTGAGACCGCCGATCAACCCGGCGAACCCGAGCGCGCGCGCCTGCTTCATCGCCTCGCCGCCCTCGCCGTGCAGCGTGCGCAGCGTCGTGGCCGCGGCGATGCCGCTGGGGAAGGGCAGCTGCTCGATGTTGATCATCTGCCGCTTGGTGGGCACGGCCAGGAACACGCCGAGCATCGAGATCAGCGCCACCCACGGGATCAGCCACATGCAGCGGTCGTGGAAGCTGACCGGCAGCGCGCTGGGGTCGAGCATCAGCAGCGCGGGAATCGCGTTCACCAGCCCCGCGCCCGACATCATCCCCGCTGCCGACGCGCACGACTGCATCGCATTGTTCTCGAGGATCGTGAAGGGGGGAAACTTGCCGGGGAACAGCTTGTCGGAGATCGACTGGAAGACGGAGAAGATCACGTAGGCCATCACGCAGGAGGTGATCGCCACCCCCATGCTCCAGCCCGATTTCAGCCCGACATAGACGTTCGAGCACACCATGATCATGCCCAGCGCCATGCCCATGATCACCGCCCGGATGGTGAGCTGGCGCATCCGATCACCCTGGTAGACGTTCTCGAACCAGTGGCGTTCGATTTCTTCGGGACTGAGCTTGCGGTCGGGGTCGGCGGGAAGCGGGGCAGCGGTGTGCACGCGTGTCCTCAGGGCGGAAAAGGTCGGCACGGGACCGGTGCGAGCCGCCGTCCGAAGAACGGCGGGGAAACTCGTCCGGCGCGAACGCGGGCGAGTGTCGCTTGCGGGGTCCGGGGGCGGCAAGCGGGAAGTGCGGGAGAGGAGGAGCGCGACCAGAAATGCAGGCGTCACGGCCAACCGGCCTCGCGTGCCGGAGCGAAACGGCAGGGGGAAGGGGGCACGGGCTTCGGCCACCTGGGTGCGTATGCATCGATAGTGCCGGAGTGATTCCGGCCGAAGCCCGCCCCTCCAACATCCCCTGTCGCGAGGCCCTCCCGGGGGTCAGACCGGACCCCAAGCCTGCCCGAGGCTCAGCCGTCAGAGGATTCCCCTCGACTGCAGGGCGTTCCAAACAAAAATCAGTTGACCAGCGACTTTTGCCGAATAGAATAAGACAAACGCCCCTTGTTACCCCTGCCCATTTCTGTCGCAGGTCGGTCAAGTTCGCCACCCCAACCCAGGTGCATCCATGCTCGACACCACCGATTTCAAGATCCTGGAGCAGTTGCAGACCGACGCCAAGACCCCGCAGGCGGTCATCGCGGAACGCGTCGGGCTGAGCACCCCCGCCGTCAACGAGCGCATTCGCAAGCTGGAGACCGCCGGCGTCATCCATTCCTACGTCGCGCGGCTCGCGCCGCACGCGGTGGGGATGGATGTGTCCGCGTTCGTCGAGGTGTACGTCGAGAAAGCGTTGTATGAGACGGCGTTCATCGAGCGGATGCGGGACGTGCGCGAGATCCAGGAAATCCACCACGTCACCGGCGAGTCGTCGCTGATCCTGAAGGTGCGCACGCAATCGATCGAAAGCCTGCGCGCGCTGCTCATCGACGTGATCAACGCCAGCGAGGGCGTGCGCCAGACGCGCACCGCCATCGTGCTCGACACCCCGAAGGAAGAAACCCGCATCGCGCTCGGGGTGGCCTCGGCCCCGTCGGCGCCGGGCGGGCTCAATGGCCGCACGCTGCGGCGCCGCCCGCGCAATGGCAACGGGAACGGCGATGCGCACGACGACGGCGCGCACGACACCCATCACCCCGCAGAGGAGACCGAACGATGACGCCGCACACCCTGACCGCCCCCGCGGGGATCTCGCCGGAGACCGTGCACGAGGTGCTCGGCCGCACCATCCTGGCCGATGGCTTCGATATGGTCGTCGATCTCGACAAGTCCGCCGGCTGCCGGCTGTGGGACAGCCGCAACAACCGCTGGCTGCTCGACCTGTTCTCCTACTTCGCGTCGGCCCCGGTGGGCGCCAACCACCCGAAGATGCATGACCCGGCATTCCAGGCCGCGTTGCTGCGCGCCGCGCTTGCCAACCCCACCAACTCGGACATCTACACCGTCGAATTCGCCGCCTTCGTCGACACCTTCCGCCGCCTGGCGATGCCGGCGTCGATGAAGTACGCGTTCTTCGTCGCAGGCGGCGCGCTGGGCGTCGAGAACGCGCTCAAGGCCGCCATCGACTGGAAGGTGCGGAAGAATCGCGCCGCCGGCCGCATCGGCGCCACCGAGGAGAAGGGGACGCAGATCCTCCACTTCCGCGAGGCGTTCCACGGCCGCACCGGCTACACGCTGTCGCTCACCAACACTGCCGACCCGCGCAAGACCGCGCTGTTTCCGAAGTTCCCGTGGCCGCGTGTCAGCAATCCGAAGATGACGTTTCCGCAGGACGCCGCGAACGTCGCCGCCGTCGCGGCGCTGGAGGCGCAGGCCATCGCGGAGATCACCGCCGCCGTCGCCGAGCGCACGGACGACATCGCCGCCATCCTCATCGAGCCGATCCAGGGCGAGGGCGGCGACAACCACTTCCGCCCCGCGTTCTTCGCGCAGCTGCACGCGCTCTGCGACCAGCACGAGGCGATGCTGATCGTTGACGAGGTGCAGTCGGGCATGGGGCTCACCGGCACCATGTGGGCGATCGAGCAGATGGGCGTGGACGCCGACATGATCGCCTTCGGGAAGAAGGCGCAGGTCTGCGGCTTCATGGCCGGTTCGCGCATCGACGATGTGCCGGACAACGTGTTCCACGAGGCCAGCCGCATCAACTCGACCTGGGGCGGCAACCTGGTGGACATGGTGCGCTGCCAGCGCTATCTGGAAATCATCGCCGAGGACAACCTGGTCGCCAACGCACGCACCACCGGCGCCTACCTGCTGGCGCAGCTCGAGACGCTCTGCGCCGAGTTCCCAGCGCTGCTGTCGAACCCGCGCGGCCGCGGCCTGATGTGCGCGTTCGACGTGGCGTCCGGCGCGCAGCGCGACGAGATGCGCGAGCGCATGTACCGCGACGGCGCCCTGATCGTGCTGGGCAGCGGCACGCACTCGATCCGCTTCCGGCCGCCGCTGATCATGACCCCGGCGGAGATCGACGAGGCGGTGGCGGTGGCACGCACGGTGGCGTCGGAGATGACGGCCACGAAGTAGCGGCGCACAGATCGAAGCCACGAGACGGCGCGGTGCCCAGCGGGGGCGCCGCGCCGTCGGCGTTTCGGCCGCCGGTCACAGCGGCGTCGACAGCCCGCGCGCCGGGCGGCTAGAGTGGCGCGGTGAAATCCTCCTTGTCGCCGCAGTCCCGCCTGCTGGGCTGGGCCGCCCTCGTCCCCCTGGTCTACCTGCCGGCGGTCGTGCTGGGCGAGCGCCCTCCGCCTGCCGGTCTCGTGGCCTTCGCCGTGGCGTCCGCGCTGGCGCTCGGCGCCGCCGTCGCCTACCTGCGCACTGCCGCCCTCGACCGCCTCGCCCCCGCGCTCGACCGCGCCGCCCCTGCCCTGGTGGCCGCGGCGGTCGCCTCCTATGCGGTGCTCTCCTACGCCTTCTCGCGCGG
>JBKJUD010000173.1:0-2968 GCA_046590735.1 Candidatus Eiseniibacteriota bacterium
GATGAATCCACGCGGCTCATCACGCAGCTCGCCGGGCGCATGCAGGCGCTGGAGTCGCGGGTGGAACGCAGTAGCGGCATGCCGCATACCGGCGGTCCGGCCAACGACACCGCGTCCGCAGCGGGCGGGGCCGCGAGCGATTCCAGCACGATGGCCCGCCGGCTGATCGGCGAAGCGATGGAATCGCGCCTGCGCGGCCAGTACGAGAAGGCGATCGCCCACTACAAGCGGGTGCAGCAGCTCTGGCCGGCCTCACTGCTGGCGGGCGAGTCGCAGTTCGGCTTGGGGGAGATGTACTCGGCGCAGTTGCTGTGGGAGCCGGCGCTCGAGGCGTATCGCGCCGTGGTCTCCAGCTTCCCATCGAGCGCCCGGGTGCCTGACGCGATGCTTCACGCCGCCACCGCCCTCTTCGCGCTGGGCGACAAGTCGGCTGCCACGCAAACACTGCAGAGCCTGGTCTCCGCGTACCCGGGAACCCCGGAGGCTGCCGCGGCGCGGCAGACGCTGGGGCTGTCGCAGAAGCCGACCAAGGCGCCCCGCAAGAGGTGACCGGAACGCAGGCCGGCCCCCGCGCGGTCCACTGGACGCCACCGCGGCCGGGTTGTTAGCATAGAGCGATCATGCACACCCATTCGGCCGGCCGCGCCGGCCCGCGGACGATGTTGCGTTCCCTCCTCGTCCTGACCGTCCTGACGCTCCTCGCGTTGTGTTCCCCCTCCCGGGCCACGGCATTCCTGGGCTACGGCGGCGTGACCTCCGATACCACCTGGACCGGCACCGTGCTGCTCATCGGCGACGTGGTCGTGGAGCCGCAGGCCATCTTGCGCCTGGCGCCCGGCACGCGCGTGGTGTTCTCGGTGACGAGCAACGTCTTCAACGACCCGCTGGGCGAGGCAGGCCCGGTGAACGACCTGATCGTCAAGGGCACGCTCAAGGCCCTCGGCACCGCCACGGACTCGGTCTACTTCCTCTCCAGCCGCACCAATGTCATCGAGGGCGACTGGGGTAGCGTGCGCTTCGATTCATCCGCCGTCGATACCGCATGCGTGATCGACTACGCCGTCTTCCGCGGCGGGATCCGCAACCTGTTCTTCAATCGCTCCGGCGCCACCGTCACGCGATCCAGCTTCGACTACAGCTCTTTCGCCGGGGTCGGCGGCGACAGCGTGGTCGCCGACTGCCACCTCTCCGAGATCGCCACCCACACCAACAAGCAGTATGGCGTGCAGATGACGAACTTCTACGGCTCGCTGCTGCGCTCGAAACTCTCCGGCGCCCGCATCGGCGAGGTGCTGCTCTCCGGCGGCAACGGGCGCTTCGCCGAGAACACCATCGCGAACGACCGCTTCGCCCGCAGCGCCGGGCTGATCCTCAACAACAGCCTCGCGGTGGTCGCGCGCGACACGTTCGTGAACAACGTCGTCGGCATCAGCACGCTCGGCAACGCGGCGCCGCGCGTGGACTCCTGCTATTTCTCCGCCAACGACATCGGCCTGCAGGCCGATGTATCCGCGCCCACCATCGGCTGGAGCCGCTTCCTCGACAACGGCGTCGCGGTGGACGTGCTGCTGGGCGGCGTGCCGGTCATCGGCGACTCGCTGGCGGCGGCGTGCGATTTCATCGGCAACGCGATTCACGTGCGCAACGTGAAGGGCAACGTCAGCTTCGTGCGCTGCCACTACAACTACTGGGGCACGACGAACGAGGACTCGCTGTTCGCGCGCATGGTGTTCGGCGTCGATCCCTCGCCGTGGACCGACGCGACGCACACCGCCGCCATCCGCGCCGCGTCGTATGGCGTGCTCACCGGCGGCACCACCTGGTCGGGGACGGTGACGGTGCGTGGCGACATCATCGTGCCGGAGGGGGCGGCGCTCGCGATCCTGGCGGGCACGGTCGTGAAGTTCCAGACCGGCTTCGCCACCTGGGATACCTTGGGCATCAATGCGGGCCTCTGCGACATCGACGTCTTCGGCACGCTGAGCGTCACCGGGTCCTCTTCCGACACGACGAAGATGGTGCGCTTCACCACGTCGTCCGCCACGCCCGCGCCGGGGCAGTGGGGCTCGATCTACTTCGCGCCGCAAGGCGGTGGCTCGGTGCTGGGCGCGATCACCGAATACGGCAACAACGGGTTCACGGTCTACGGCAGTCCCACCATCAGCAACTGCAGGGCGCGGTTCCACGCGAAGCATGGCGTCTACGTCAACGGCATCAATAACGGCGCGACTTCGCTGCTGTCCTGCAAGGCGCAGTGGAACCCCACCGGCTTCTACTTCGAGCAAGGCCCCGGCATTCCCTCGATGCAGTCGTGCGTCGCGGAGAACAACCAGGGCGACGGGATGTACGCGTTCTACATCGCGCCGCAGGTGACCAGCTGCCGGTTCGACAACAACGTGGTCGGCATGCATCTCGTGCAGGCGGGCGCGCGGGTGGTGGGCGACACGCTGCGGTACAACTCGCAGTACGGCCTGCTGGGCGAGAGCATCAGCATCCCGGGCGGCACGCTGCAGTTCGGCTCGGCGTCGCAGCCGAATCTGCTCGTGGGCAATGGCCTGGCCAGCATCCGGAACGCCACCAACGAGGGCGCGCTGCAGGCCGGACTCAACTGCTTCGGCACCGACAGCGAGAACGCGATCGCCGCGTCGGTGCAGGGCGCGGTGAACTACTCGCCGTTCTTCACCGCCGCCTGCACCGACACCGTCAGCGCGAGCTCCTATGGCGTGCTGCGCTCCGACGCGACGTGGAGCGGCGCGGTGAACCTGCGCGGGGACGTTGTGGTGCCCAGCGGCGCCACGCTGTACATCGCGCCGGGCACCACGCTCACCAGTTGGACGCGGCGCAGCGCCTACGACGACGCGCGCGGCGTGGCGCAGCGGCCGGACATCCTCGTGCTCGGACGCGTGGTCGTCGGGCAGCCCGGCGGCGCACGCGTGGTGATGACCTCGGACGCCACCGCGCCCGTGGC
>JBKJUD010000217.1:0-8941 GCA_046590735.1 Candidatus Eiseniibacteriota bacterium
CATCCCGCACAATGGTGGATGCGCCCTGCGTCGCGGGATCCCTACGGCTCCGGCGCCTCCTCGCGCTCCCGATGCGCGAGTCGGTAGATCGCGGGCAGCACGACGAGGGTGAGGAACGTGGAGGAGAGGATCCCGCCGATGACCACCGTCGCGAGCGGACGCTGGACCTCGGCTCCGGTCCCGGTCGCGAGCGCCATCGGCACAAAGCCGAGGGACGCCACCAGGGCGGTCATGAGAACCGGCCGCAGCCGCGCCAGACACCCCCGGAAGATGGCCTCGTCGAGCCGAACGCCGCGTTCGCGCAGCGTCCGGATGAACGAGATCATCACGACCCCGTTCAGCACCGCCACACCCGACAACGCGATGAACCCCACGCCCGCCGTGATCGAGAGGGGAATTCCGCGCAGCGCCAGCGCGAGCACGCCACCGGTCAGTGCCAGGGGCACACCGCTGAACACGAGCACGGCGTCCTTGACCGACCCGAAGGCCGTGAAGAGCAGCAGGAAGACGAGCAGCAGGGCCAACGGCACCACGATCGCGAGGCGATTGCGCGCGGCCATGAGGTTCTCGAACTGGCCGCCCCACGTGGTCCAGTAGGCCGTGGGGATGCTGACCGACTCGTTGATGCGCTGTTGCGCCTCGGTCACGAATCCGCCGATGTCGCGGCCGCGCACGTTTGCCTGCACGACGACCCGGCGCTTGCCGTTCTCGCGGCTCACCTGGTTGGGCCCCTCGGAGATCTCGATGTGCGCCACCGCGCCCAGGGGTACGAACTCCGTGCGCCCGCCTTCGTGGCTCACTGGAAGAGCGGTGGGAAGCAGCGAGCGCGGCGACGCCTGAACCGGGATCGGCAGTTCCGCGAGCGCATGCAGATCTCGCCGGAGGCCCTCGGGCAGACGCACGACGATCTCGAACCGCCGGTCGCCCTCGAAGATCTCGCCCGCGGGCGCGCCGGCCAGTGCGGTCTGCACGACCGCCTGCACATCGGCGAGACTCAGTCCGTAGCGGGACACCGCGGCGCGGTCCACGTCGATCGTCAGCATCGGCAGGCCGGTCACCTGCTCGACCTTGACATCGGCGGCGCCCGGCACCGCGCGGAGCACGCGTTCGATGTCGCGCCCGGTGGCCAGGAGGACGTCCAGGTCGTCGCCGAAGACTTTCACCGCGACGTCGCTCCGCACGCCGGCGATCAGCTCGTTGAACCGCATCTGGATCGGCTGGGTGAACTCGTAGACATTCCCCGGCTGCAATCCCAGCTCAGTCTCCAGCTCGCGCACCAGCTGCGGCTTCGGCTTGCCGGGATCGGGCCAGGCGTCGCGCTCTTTCAAGATGATGAACACGTCCGCGACGTTCGGGGGCATCGGGTCGGTGGCGATCTCCGCCGTGCCGATTTTCGAGTAGACGTACGCGACCTCCGGAAACTGGGCGATGGTGGACTCGACACCGTTCTGCATGGCGATGGCCTGCCCCAGGCTGGTCCCCGGGATGCGCATGGCGTGCATCGCGATGTCCCGCTCGTCGAGCGTCGGGAGGAACTCGCTGCCCAGGCGCATCCCCACCATGCCACACGCCACCACCAGCCCGACGGCCGTCGCGGCGACGAGGCGACGGCGGCGCATGGCCCAGCGGAGCGTCGGGCGATAGAGGCGTGTCGCCCCCCGGATCGCCAGGCTCTCCCGCTCCGAGACCTTGCCGCGCAGCAGGAGCGCCACCATCGCCGGGACGAACGTGAAGGCGAGGATGAGCGCGCCCGCCAGGGCCAGCAGCACCACCTTCGCCATCGGGCGGAACATCTTGCCCTCGATCCCGGTGAGCGTGAGGATCGGCAGATAGACGATCATGATGATCGCGACGGCGACGAGCGTCGGCTTCCCGACCTCCACCGAACTCTCGTACGCCTCGTGTAGCCGCTCGTGGATGTCCATGCGGCGGCCGAGCTGGCGCTGCCGTTCGCCGAAGCGGCGGATCATGTTTTCCACCATCACCACGGCCCCGTCGACGATGATCCCGAAGTCGATCGCTCCAAGGCTGAGCAGGTTGGCGCTGATCTTCCCGGACACCATTCCGGTGACCGCGAAGAGCATGGACAACGGAATCACGAGCGCGACGATCAGCGCACCTTTCAGGTTCCCGAGCAGCACAAGGAGCACGGCGACGACCAGCGCCGCGCCTTCCAGCAAGTTCGCCTGCACGGTCTCCAGGGTGGCGTCGACGAGCTTGGTGCGATCGTAGACGGTCTTCGCGGTCACCCCCGCCGGGAGCGTCCGGTTCACCTCCGCGAGGCGTGCGGCGACGCGCTTCGACACGGTCCGGCTGTTCTCGCCGATCAGCATGAACGCGGTCCCGAGGACGACCTCGGTGCCGTTCATTGTCGCCGCTCCCGTCCGCAGCTCCTCGCCGATCCCCACCTCCGCGACATCCTCGACGCGGATCGGCACGCCGTTCCGTGTCGCCACCACGACGCTGCGCATGTCGGCTTCCGACTGCAGGCGGCCCTTCATCCGCACGAGGTACTGCTCACCCTTGCTCTCGATATAGCCGCCCCCGACGGCGGTGTTGTTCCCTTCGAGCGCCAGTTGCACGTCGTGGAACGTGAGGCCGTAGGCGACGAGGCGCGTCGGATCGGGAGTGACGTGGTACTGCTTCTTGTAGCCCCCGATCGTGTTGATGTCTGTCACCCCGGCCACGGTGCGCAGCTGCGGCTTCACGATCCAGTCCTGGATCTCCCGGAGGTCGGTCGCGGTGTAGGGCTTGCCATCCGGGCGCCGCGCTTCGGGCTTCGACTCCACGGTCCACATGAAGATTTCGCCGAGCCCGGTGGCGATGGGGCCCATGGTGGGGCTGGCGAACCCGGCCGGGAGGTTGGCCCGCGCCTCCTGGAGGCGCTCGTTCACGAGTTGGCGCGCGAAGTAGATGTCGGTGCCGTCCGCGAACACCACGGTGATCTGCGACAGACCGTAGCGCGAGAGCGAGCGCATCTCGATCGCGCCGGGGATCCCGGCGAGGGCCGTCTCGACGGCAATGGTCACCTGCTTTTCGACCTCGACGGGGGTGAGCCCCTCGACCGCCGTGTTGATCTGGACCTGCATGGTGGTGATGTCAGGGACCGCGTCAATCGGCAGGCGCAGGAAGCTGGCGATTCCCAGGCCCGCCATCGCCAGAGTTCCCAGGACGACAAGCCAGCGCTGACGCAGCGAGAAGCGGAGCAGGCGGTCAAGCATGGCGACCTCCCGCGAGCCGTCTCTGGCTCTGGCTCCGGCCAGTCGATTCACGGGCAGCCAGGCTGGCGCGCGGCGGACGGCTAGTGGTCATGGCTGGCCTCCGACTTTCCGAGTTCCGCCTTGAGGATGAAGGCGTGGCGGACGACAACCAGCGCGCCTAGTTCCAGTCCGTCGACGATCTCAGTGGTGATGCCGTCGGTGCGACCCGGAGTCACCGGTTGGAGTTCGAAGGCGGAACCACGGGCGCGGAACACTGCCGGCCCCCGCGCGGTCCGCACGATGGCATCTTCGGGGACGGCGATGGCCGCCGCCACGCGGTCGGTGGTGACGGAGGCGGTCACATAGAGCCCCGGCGGCCATTCGTGGTTGCGATTCGCCAGCACGACCCGCGCGTACGAGACGCGGGTATCCTGTTCGAGCAGCGGTCCGACGTAGTTGACCGTGCCGGTTGCTGTGCGGTGAGGTGTCGACTGGGAGATGATCCGGACTGTCTGGCCGCGACGGATTGCCGCCGCATGCTGCGGGTAGATCGCGAAGTCGACCCAGACCGCGGACAGGTCTGCGATGGTGAAGAGAACCGACTCGTGATCCACAATCTGCCCGACCGCGGCGTCACGGGCAATCACCGTGCCGCCCACCGGCGCGAGGACGTCGTACTCGGTGAGGCTCTCGTTGCTGTGGACCGTCGCGAGAACTGCTCCCGTCCGCACGATATCCCCGAGACGATACTTGAGAGATTTCATGACTCCGGCGTAGCGCGGCCGCACCTGGACGACACGCTCGGCGTTGAGCTTGACCTCCCCGGGCGTCTCCACCGTGACCGCGATCGCGCGTGGACCGGCGCTCGCCACGACGATGCCAGCACGCTTCACTGCTTCCGGGCTCAGTTCGACCCGCCCTTCTTCCTGCGAGTACGACCAGTGGTGCGACCGGCCGGCTTGCGTGAGGTTGACCGCCGCGTCGTAGGAGTGCGGCTCGTCCACGGTCCGCGTGCCGCGGAGGTACGCGCCCTCGACCACGAAGCCGATCGAGTCGCGGCGCCCGCCGAAGCGCGTGAGGATGACGGTCAGCTGCTCGCCCGCGGGCGGCTGCGGCTTTCCCGCGGCGTCGAAGAGATATGCGCGGAACTCCGGCGGGACGCCGGCCTCGTGGATCGTGAGCTCGAGGCGGCCTTCCGGCGCGGTGAAGAGTCGGCCGCCATGAGGCCCGCGGGGCGCCTCGGCGTGCTCGTCGTGGGCTTCGTGATCCTGGTGTCCCGCCTCGCTTCCCCCGCCGCCTTTCGGGCCGCAGCCGGACACCCCAACCATGCACACCGCGGCGAAAAGCAGGAGCGGCAGCAGGACATGACCGGGAGCGGGGCGATCGTTACGTCGACGGATGTTCATCACTTGCCTTCCTCCGGAACGGTGAACGACTCGAGTGGCTCTCCCAGCACGCGCTCCAGGACGGCGCGCGCCGCCCAGCCATCGCGTGTGCTGTCGAGCACGAGGAGTTCCGCTTCGAGCGCGGCTCGCTGCCCGTCGAGGAGTTCGAGATAGCTGAAGCGCCCTGCCCGGTACCCCGCCCGAAGGAGCGAGAGCGCCTCGCGCGCCGAGGGCAGCACTTGGGCACGGGCGGTGTCGATGGCGTCCGCAGCGGCGACGAGCTCCGTGTGCGCGGCCCGCAGTTCCTGTTCGAGCCGCCTGCGCACCGTGCGGCTCCGCGCGGCGGCGCCCGCCAACTCCGCCTCGGCCGCCCGCAAACGGCCGCGGTCCGCGTTCCACAGCCGCACCGGCAACGACACGCCCGCGACGAGGCCCGTGGCGCCCAGCTCCTGCAGCCGTCTGGCGCCGGCATGCACGCTGAGGTCTGGTGTCCGCTCGGCCTGCGCAGCACCCACGCGGGCCCGCTCGAGCGCGACCTCCGCCTCCGCCCGGCGTGCCTCGGGGCTGGGAGCCAGGCGGGCGACCAGCCGCTCGACGTCGGGGAGAACCGCAAGCGGCTCGAGGTCCAGCACGAGCGGGCCGAACGACACCGCCCCGGCCCCCACCTCCAGCGCCAGCCGCTGCCGTGTTACGGCGAGCACCGCCTCGGCACGCCGGCGCTCGGACTGGCGAAGCGCCAGGTTGGTCTCGGCGCGGACGCGCTCCAGCGGCGGAGAGCCGCCGGCGTGCACGCGCTCCGTCGCCGCGGCGACCCCCTCGACGGCGAGGCTGGCGGTCTCGACGAGCCTGGCCAGCCGTTCCTGCGCCCACCAGGCCGACACGAATATGTCCGTGACCCGCGCCAGCACGCCGCGCTGCTCCACCTCCAGTTCCCGCGCCGCGAGCGTCACGCCCGCCCCCGCCACGTCGGCTCGCGCGGCCCGGTCTCCCCCCAACTCCAGCGTCTGCTCGACCGACAGCGTGACCTCGGATCGGCCGGCTCCTGCTCCTCCCCCCAGGTTCTCCACGGTCGCCTCCGCGACGGGGTTCGGCCGACGTGCAGCGTCCGCCGTCAGCGCCACCGACGCGCGGACCCGCCACGCGAACGAGGCGAGCGAGGGGTTGTACTGGAGCGCGAGCCGCCTGGCCCCGGCCAGCGTGAGTGGGCCTGAGGGAACCGGTGCGCTACCTGAACTTGTGGCGAGCAGGGAGTCCGCGGAGGCGAGTGGAAGTAGGCGCCGTTCCGGCAATTCGACACCTTGGACCGACGGTACGACAGTCGTAGCCAGCGCGAGAGCGGCGCCTCCCGCGAGAGCGAGAGGGCATAGGACGATGTGATACCAGGACACGAGTATCTTCTCCGAGTATGAGCCGGTAGGTCCGGGAACATGAAAGACCCCGGCACTGCCCGAGGGGCAGCGGCCGAGGCCTTGGGGCTCGGAAAAGACTCAGATGCGGAGGATGACCGATCGCTGGTGGGCGGGGGAAGGCCTCGCACGGGCGTGCCGTGCGGCGTTGCAGCGGGCAACTGTCGCGTGGAGAACGTCCAGATCGACCCCAATGGCGGAGGTCGCGCCCGGGGCCGCGAGCGTCGCGTGCTGGGTGGAGGAATGAATCCGCGATGCCTCGAAGCGGATCCCGTCCAGCGGAATATCCGTGCACCCCTGGCACTCGTCCGCGACACAATCGGCGACGTCGGGCGCATGCGGCCCTGCGGGGACCACGCGCGATGGATCCCGCGTCGATGCCAACCCGTGCTCGGCCGCGGACGCACAGGTCAAGGCCGGCGTCTCAACGGCTACGTGCCCGCCAGGCGCGATGCAGAGAATGGCCGCTCCTCGCGGTGCGCCGCTGGCCGCGACAAGGCAGAGCATGAGCAACAGCAGCGTGAGAACGTTGGCGCGACGCATGAGGAGAGTATGGGCACGCGGGCCAATGCGCGTCAAGCCGCGCGCGCGGAGTGGTGTCGCTAAGCGATGCTGTCCGGACTAACAGCTAAGCGATTCTGTCACCAGACCAACGGATTGCCCGGATCGTCGGGCGCGAGCAGGCGCTGCCGATTCCGCGCAAGCGTGCTGTGGTCAAAGCTCGCGTCGAGCATGTCCCTGTCGAGGAACCAGTGGTACAGCACGTTGTCGTCGAGTTGCTCGCAGAACAGTCGCTCGCTGCGCACCGAGACGAGCGCGATCAGCAGGCTCGCCTTGAGCAGGCGCCCCGCCGGAATCGACGGGCGGCCGACCGTGCTGTACATCGCGTCGAAGGTCGGCGCGAGCATCACGCGGGCCGCGTCGGCCAGCACCGTGATGCGACGAATCGGGTGCGTCTGCGGCACGCGCTCGTCGGGGGCTCGCAGGCTCAACATCGTCATCCGGGGGTCGGGCGTGCCGCGCATGGTCTCCTCCGCTGGATTGTCACGTGCGCACACTACCACCATGTACTAGAATAGGGAAGCCTCCTGTGGGCGACTTTCTCAACATCCTGCTAACCCACCGCAGCATGCTACCTGAATCACACCGCCCAAAAGCCCCCGAGGAAACCGAATTTATCCCACTGCCTGAAGACACATTTCAGGTGCACGTCAGCGACATCAACCTGAAGACCAAACACAACGCCTTCCGAAACGAAGAGGAAGAGGGCTCCGATGTCGAATTCCTCATCCTCGACGAGGGCGAGAACCGCGGACGCCGCTTGTGGAAGTGGGTACGTCCAATCATGGCGGCCGGCAACGCTAACAACAAACCGTCGTGGCTCTACGTGATCGCCTCTAAAGCTTTAGGCCGAGAGTTCACCGCAGAGGAAGTCACCCTGTTCTCTGCAAACGTACTCATCGGCAAGCAGCTCCGCGCAGTGGTCAACCAGCCGCAGGGTAAGAACGGCAAGACCTACAACAACATCGTGCAGTTCCAAGTGAAGAAGGCCGACATGCAGCCGTTCGAAAGCCCTCCCTCGCGGCGACGCTCCCACCCGGTGTCGCACGAACGCGGAGTTTTTGCGCGGCCCTGCACACGTTGCAGGTCCTGCACCAGGAGGTTTGTGGATGAGACTGTCTTTCGCACGCACCAAACTCGTCGGCGCGCTGCTCGCGGTCGCCGCAACCGCCGCCATGGCGGCAAACGTGGCGACGAATCCCGGGTTCGCAACCGGGGACCTGAGCGGCTGGGTAGTGTTCAACTCCTCCGGCAGCGCCCACGTCACCGTGGAATCTGCCGACAACCTTCCCCGCCATTCCGTTCGAAGCGGTGACCGGCGCGAACGTGGGCAGCGTCTCGTCGATGCACGTCGACAACCTATTCCTCGACCAAGGCTTCAGCCCGGTGCAGCCGTCGACCTGGGGACACATCAAGAGGCGGTGCCGCCTGTAGTCCGAGCGCACCGCGCGGCCCACGCCCGGCACCTCTCGCAGGATCACGGAGAGGCCGGGCGTGGAGCGGTCACCCGTTCCCTGTTTCGCTACTTCAACGTCACCCGCCGCACCACGTGGTTCTGCGTGTCCGCGATATACAACACGCCTTGCGGGCTCACACACACCCCCGCCGGCCCATTGAGATGCGCGACGCGCGCGTCGCCCCCATCGCCCGAAAACCCTGCCGTCCCCGTCCCCGCGACGGTGGTGATGACATGCGTGGTGACGTCCACTTTCCGTACGCAGTGGTTGCGCAAGTCGGCAATGTAGATGTTGTGATCCGGGCCGACGGCGATGTCGGTGGGTGCATCGAGGCACGCCGCGAGGGCCGGTCCGTCGTCGCCCGCGTAGGCCGCCACACCGGAGCCGGCGATCGTCTCGATCATCCCGGTGCCCAGGTCAATGACGCGCACGCGGTGGTTGTTGGTGTCGGACACGTAGAGCAGATTGCGGCCGACGTCGATGGCGAGCCGGCCCGAGGGAAACGCGTCCGATCCTTTCGGCCAGTTGAAGCGCGCAGTCGCCGCGGCGGCCCCGTCGCCGACGTACCCTTGCCCGCCGATGCCCGCGCAGGTGTGCACGACGCCCGCGGCATCCACGAGTCGAATCCGGCCATTGCCTTCGTCGGAGATGTACATGTTGCCGGCGGCATCGAAGGCGACGGAACTCGGCAAGTCGAATTGTGCCGGCGGGGTGGCACCCACGGCGGGGCCGTTGTCACCGGCGAAGCCTTGGCCGGCGCCGGCGATGACGGTGAGCGTGCCGTCGGCTTCCAGCCGCTTCAACTTCCAGTTGTGCCATGCCGCGACAATCAGGCGGCCCTGCGCATCCCAGGCCGCGCCGGTGGGGTGATTCATGTTCGCGGCGGTCGCCAGGCCGCCGGCGCCATCGCCCAACTGCCCGGAGCCGACGAC
>JBKJUD010000305.1:0-8340 GCA_046590735.1 Candidatus Eiseniibacteriota bacterium
CTCGTACAGCGAGTCTCGGCCCGCGGTCGTCTGGTCACTGCCCGAGGCGATGTAGAGCAGGGCGTCGCCGAGCATCTTGCCGGCCTCGCAGCTGTCCGGCGCCAGCGCCATGCCCCGTTGCAGGGCCGGCACCGCCTCGTTGTAGAACTTGCCCTTGAACAGGCTCGAGGCATAGCGCAGCCAGTACGCACCGTTGTTCGGCTGCAGTGAGATCAGGTGCTGGAATTGGCGCGCCGCGTTGTCGTACTGGTCGCCGAGGTAGTAGAGCTGCCCACTCTGGATCCACGCCTCGATCAACGTCGAGTCAATGTTGGTGGCCTGGCGATACGCCTCGACCGCGTCCGTGTAGAGACGCGCCTTGGCCTGCGCCTTCCCGAGCTTCAGGAACAGGTCGGCGCGGTCCTTCGCGAGCGCGGTTGCCTTGCCATAGGCGTCGGCCGCGGACTCGCCGTTGCCCTGCAGCATGTAGGCGTCGCCCAGACGCTCCTTGATGCTCGCGTTCTGCGGCTCGAGCGCATCGCCCTTGAGGATCAGCGTGCTGGCCTCGCCGAACAACGCCTGTGACTGGTCGAGGTGCGCCTTCGCGTTCGGCGTGTCGCCGGCCTGGCCGAGGCTGTCGGCGAGCTTGCGCTCGATCGAAGCCTTGGCCGCCAGCGCGGCGCCTTCCCACGCGTAGTAGGGCGCCTTGCGCTTGGCGCGCTTCTCGCCGGCCTGGAGCACGGAAAGCGCCTCGTCTGGCTTGCCCTGCGCGAGCAGGACGCGGCCCATGCCCAACTGCGCTTCCTCGTTCTTCGGCTTGATCGCCAGGGCGGCCTGGTACTCGGCGCCGGCGCTGTCCACCGCACCCACCACCAGCAATGCATCGCCGAGGCCGCGGTGGATGTCGTCGCCGATCCCGCCCTTGCCGAGCGCGTTGATGAAGGCCCAGCGGGCGATGTCGCCGCGGCCGTAGGACAGGTAGGTGAATCCGAGCCACTGGTAGGCGTCGGGGAGGGCGGGATCGATCGAGATCGCGCGCTCGAGGTACGTCCGCGCCTCATCGAAGCGGTCTTGCTTGTAGGCGACCTGGCCCTGGCGGGTGAGGTCCCGGGCGTCCTCCGCCTGCGCGCCAGGGAGCAGGGGGCCGCCGCTGGACAGGGCCAGGGCTGCCAGCGCCGCGACGATGGAGGGGCGCGCCGTGGCGCGAATCACTCGTTGCATTGTACCGCGTTCGATCATGGACTTTGACTCCTGGGTCTGTCCCGGTGTGATCACCGAAGGTGCACATCGACGGACGACGGGGATACGGGCGCGAGCCCCGCGCGCTCGATGGCGCGCTGCCCCGGCTGGCTGGTCATGAATGCGAGAAACCCGGCAGCCAACCCATCCGGTTCCCCTCGCGTGATCGCGCTCACGGCACTGGTGAGGGGATACGAGCCCTCGGCCAATGACGCCTGAGTTAGAGTGACGATTGCCGCGCCCGGTTCCTCCGGCAATATATCAACGACGTGAACTACAGGGTGGTGCCCTGCGGTGCGCACGAGGTATCCGGATCCCACGAAGCCCAGGGATTGCGGTCGCCGCGCCACCTCGGCGACCACTGCCGAATCGCTCTCCACGAAGTACACCGGGGAGCGCGTGATATTCCGGCTTCTCCCGGCCACGAACGAACCCGTGCCGGTTCCCGGCTCGGGCGCGAAGACCTGCAGGCTGTCCCCGGCCGCCCGCAGCTCGGTCCAGCGCCGCACTGCGCCATCGATGATCGGGTTGAGCGAGGACTGCGCAAGGGATGTCATGTGGTTCGAGGGGTGGACGACCACCGCAATTCCTTCGACGGCGACGGCGGTGGCGTGCAGCGTCAGCGTGGCCCGCCCTGCCGCCTGGGTCTCCTCGGGCAAGACGCCCCGCGCTTGCACGACGAGTCCCACCGTGCCCTGCATCAACGCCTCCGTGGCGCGAAAGCCCTCTGCCTGCACGACGTGAACGTGCGCCTCGGGGTATCGCTCCTGGAACGCCTCCGCCGATGCGTGCGCGAGAGCCAGACAGGCTCCGGAGGCCGCCACCGTCAACGTCCCCGCGACGGGCGAATCTCGACGGGGTCCGCACGCGGACAGGAGGACCGTCCCACCCAGGAGCAAGACGGGAAAAGCGCGCGACACCCCGGTCATCGGCGCGGCGGAATCCGGCCACGCCGCCTTCCACGCCGAGCTTGAGCGTATGCCACCGGACACTACAGACCGTCCTGTCCAGGTGTCAACTCTGGATCTCCCCTTCACGGGCCTCCCTCCCCCTCTCAGGGGCGCAACCGGTGGAGCATGCGGGGGAACGGAATCGTCTCACGGATATGCTCCAGGCCGCAGACCCACGCCACCGTCCGTTCGATGCCCAGCCCGAAGCCTGCGTGCGGCACCGTGCCGTAGCGACGCAGATCGAGGTACCAGTCGAAGGCCTCCGCCGGAAGCTTGTGCTCGGCGAGCCGGCGCTCGATCAGGGCGAGGTCTGAGATGCGCTCGCCGCCGCCGATGATTTCGCCGTAGCCCTCGGGCGCCAACAGGTCGGCGCTCAGCGAGAGTGTGTCGTCGGCGGGATCGGGCTGCATGTAGAAGGCCTTGGCGGCGCTGGGATAGCGGTGCACGAACACCGGGCGGTCGAACGAGCGGGCGATAATCGTCTCGTGCGGCGCGCCGAAGTCCTCGCCCCACGGGACGTCCTCGCCGGCGTCCTTGAGCAGCGCGATGGCCTCGGTGTAGGTGATCCGCGGGAACGGCGGCACGACGCGCTCGAGTGGCGCGATGTCGCGCTCGAGCAGCTTCAGCTCACCGGCGCAGCGCGTCAGCGCGTGAGCGACGAGGTGCCCGACGAAGTCCTCGGCGAGGCCCATGATGTCGTCGAGGTGGGCGTAGGCGACCTCCGGCTCGATCATCCAGAACTCGATGAGATGGCGGCGTGTCTTGGACTTCTCGGCGCGAAACGTCGGCCCGAAGCAGACCTGCTTGCCGAAGGCCATCGCCATCGCCTCGTTGTACAGCTGGCCGCTCTGCGTCAGGTAGACCTTGTCGCCGAAGTAGTCGCACTCGAACAGGGTCGTGGTGCCTTCGCACGCGGCCGGCGTGAACACCGGCGCGTCGCCGAGCGTGAAGCCGCGCTCGTAGAAGAACATGCGCGCCGCCATGATCAGCTCGCTACGCACCCGCAGGATGGCGTGCTGGCGCTGCGAGCGCAGCCAGAGGTGACGGTTGCCCATCAGGAACTCTGTGCCGTGTTCCTTCGGGGTGATGGGATAGTCGATCGCGACCTGGTGCACGGTCACCGCGTCGACGGACAGTTCGAAACCACTGGGTGACCGCGGGTCGGCCTTCACGGTGCCGGTGACACTCAACGACGACTCCTGCGTCAGCGGCTGGATGGCCTCCCACACCTCGGGCGCGACCTTGGCCTGCGCGGCGACGCACTGGATCACGCCGGTGCCGTCGCGGACCAGGAGGAACTCGAGCTTGCCGCTGGAGCGCCGGTTGTAGAGCCAGCCCCGCAGGGTGACCTGCTGGCCGGCGTGCTGGGCGATGTCGGAAATGTAGACGGTGGGCATGTGTCCTCTCGGGCGGGACGGGGGCGCGACCCGTTCGGGCCGGACGTCGCCGACAGCAGGGGGCGACGGAGCGCGACAGCTTAGCGCGGATGCGAGCGATTCGCTAGGGCGCTGCCCCGGCGGCACGTCGCACGGCGCGGGCCACCTCGGGCGGCGCGATGGCCGAGAGGCACGGGGCGCCGAAGCGGCAGGTGGACTGGAAGCACGGGGCGCAGGGTGTGGGGGTGGCGACCGAGTGGTGTCCGGGCGTCCGCGGGGCGGTCCAGTCGGACGCGGTGGAGCCGAAGACGGCGACCGTCGGCGTCCCGGCGGCCGCGGCCAGGTGCACGACGCCGGAATCGTTCCCGAGCACGATCTGCGCGAGGGCGCACAGGCCGCCGAGGGCGCGCAGGCTGGTGCGTCCCGCGAGGTTCGTGCCCGCAGCGCCTGCCGCCGCGGCGATCGCCTCGCCGGCCGCCACCTCCGCCGCGGTGCCGACGACGATCACCCGCCATCCGTCGCGGGCCAGCTCGGCGGCCGCGGCCGCGAAGAACGCGGGGGGCCAGCGCTTCGCGTTGCCGTAGCTCGCGCCCGGCGCCAGTACGAGGAATCGCTGCTGGTCGTCCCCGGGGCCGAGCGCGGCCCGGGCTTCCGCGCGCCAGATATCGGGTACGACGAACGGTGCGCCTCGCGGCGCCGGGGGCAGGCCCGCCGCGGTGGCGAGGTGGGCGTATTGTTCGAGGAGGTGTCCGGGCGGGCGGGGCACGGTTCGGGCTCCGAGCCATCGTCGGCCGGCACCGGCGAAACAGGTCACCGGGTGCAGCCCGGCCCCGCGAGCCCACCCCACCCCGCGCCAGGATTCGGTCAGCACGAGGGCGCGCGTGATGCCGGCGCGGCGCACCGTCGCGCGGGACGAGGCCCAGCGGCGCGGCTGCGCCTCCGCGTCAGCCAGTCCGGGCGTGACGTCGAGGCCCTCCCCCCAGCCCTCCGCGAGCGGCGCCAGCCAGCCGCGAAGCGCCACGGCGGGTGGCCCGGCGGGATCGACCTGGGCACGCGCGACCACCTCGCTCGCCAGGATCGCATCGCCCAGCCAGTTGGGCAGGCGCAGGAGCAGGCGCCCCATCAGGGTGCGGCGGACGCCAGGTCGGCAAGTTGCGCGCGCACCGCATCGGCGACGCGATCCGGCAGGAGTTGCGCGAGGCAGGCGTGATCGCCGCGCCAGCACGGCCGCGTGCCATGCACCGAGCACGGGCGGCACGCCAAGGGCAGCTCGAGGATCCGGTGTCCGGGCCCGGCGGGCGCGAAGCCGAGCGCCGGCACGGTGGGGCCGAACAAGCTCACCACGCGCGCGCCGAGCGCCGCGGCAACGTGCGCGAGCCCGGTATCGCCGGCGACCACCACGTCGGCGAGCGCGAGAACAGCGGCCGCATCGGCGAGTGAGGCGCGGACATGCCAGACGCCGGTGCCGTCGCGTCGCGCGTGGATCTCCGGGGGATCCGGGCCGTCGTCTTCCAGCACCGCGATCGCGCGGTCCGCCGACAGCGTCCGCGCTAGCTGCGCGACATGATCGGCGGGCCAGCGTTTCTCGGCTCGCGCACCGGCGCAGATGACCACGCGCGGCGCGGCGGCGCCCAGCGCGTACGCGGCGCGTGCGCGGGCCCCGGACGGCGCGAGAAGGTGCGGAGGGCGCAGAGCGGTTGAGGGCGCCCCGGCTGCACGCGCCGCGGCGCGCGCCATCTTCTGCCAGGCCGGCGCCACCGGACGCGCGGGCCAGTAGCGACCGGGAAAACCGCTCCGGCCGACGCGCACCAGCAGGCGGCGAGCCGCGCCATCTGCAGTCACCGCATGCCGAGGGACGCCGAGCGCCGCGGCGAGGACGCGGCCCCGCATGCCGCCTTGCAGGTCGAGGAGCGCTTTTGGATGATCGGCGACGGAAATGGACGCGGCGAAACGGCGCAAGCCCTCGGGCCCTCCGCCCGCGGCGTCCTCCTCGAGCGTGACGATGCGGCCGATGTCCTCGCACCACCGCAGCAGCGGCGCGTGCGCCGCGCGTGTGACGACCGTGATCTCCGCGCGAGGACACGCAGCGCGCAGCGTCCGCACCGCGGCAGTGGCCAGCACCACGTCGCCGAGCGCGCTCGTGCGCACCACCCACCAGCGCTCCGCGCTCACGACGCCGGCCACTCCGCGGCGCCGAACTGGCGGTCATGCAGCCGCCGGTAGACGCCATCGCGCGCGAGCAGCTCGGCATGCGTCCCGGTTTCCACCAGCCGGCCCTGCTCGAGGACGAGGATGCGGTCGGCGCGCTGGATCGTCGAGAGGCGGTGCGCGATCACCAACGCGGTGCGGCCCTGCAGCAGTTCGGCCAGCGCCGCCTGCACGTGGCGCTCCGATTCCGAGTCGAGCGCGGAGGTGGCTTCGTCAAGCAGCAGCATCGGGGGATCGAGCACGATGGCGCGAGCGATGGCGAGCCGCTGCCGCTCCCCACCCGAGAGCCGCACGCCGCGGTCGCCGATGATGGTGTCGTAACCCTCCGGCAAGCGCCGGATGAATTCGTGGGCGTGGGCGCGCCGCGCCGCGCGCTCGACCGCGGCGCGATCGATCGTTTCGCGCCCGTATCCGATGTTCCGCCAGACCGTGTCGTGGAACAGGATGGTTTCCTGTGTGACGATGCCCAGGCGCTCGCGCAGCGACCGCACGCGCAGGTTTCGCACGTCCTCGCCGTCCACCAGCACGCGGCCCTGCGTGGGATCGTAGAAGCGCGGCACGAGATCCAGCAGCGTCGACTTGCCGGCGCCGCTGTGCCCCACCAGTGCGTACACTGCGCCGGCCGGCAAGGTGATGTCGATATCCTGCAGCACGAGGTGACCGGGATCGTAGCCGAAGCTGACATGCTCGAACCGCAGGCTCTCGCGGATCGGGCCGGCCTCGCGCGCCTGGGGTGCGTCGTCCAGTGTCACCGGTTCGTCGAGCAACTGGAACACGCGCGCCGCAGCGGCGATGCCGGACTGGATCACCGTGTTCGCGTTCGACAGGCTGCGCACCGGCATCATCAGCGAGAGCACCGCGGTGACGAACACGAAGAAGCGATCCGGTGCGAGCGAGTGCGAACGCAGGACTTCCTGCCCGGCAAACCAGATGACCGAGACGACGGCGAGCGCGCCGAGAAACTCGGTGAGCGGCGGCGCCAGCGCGCCGACCCGGCGCATGCGCAGCGTGGCGGTCGCCAACGACGCGGTCTGCTCGCGGAAGCGCGCGATCTCCACCGGCTCCGCGGTAAACGCCTTGACCACGCGGATGCCGCTGAGCGTCTCCTGCAGAGTGGCGGTGAGGTCGGCCATCGAGGATTGCGCGGCGTGCGTTTGCCGGCGCACCTGGCGCGCGATCAGCCGCAGCAGAACACCGGTGATCCCCAGCACGATCACCGACAGCACCGCCAGCGGCCACGACACCCACATCACCCAGCCGAGCATCACGAGGAACAGCAGCGAGTCCTTGAGGGCGTACGACAGTCCGGCGTTGAGCGCCTCGCGCACTGCGCTCACGTCGTGGGTCACCCGCGAGATCACCGTGCCCGTCCGGCTCTGGTGGAAGAACGACAGCGGCAAGCGGTGCAGGTGGGAGTAGAGGTGATTGCGCAGGTCTTGAATGATGCGCTGCTCCACGGTGCTGAGCAGGTAGGCCTGCAGGTAGTTGAACAGGTCCTTGAGCAGGAAGACCGCCACCAGCAACAGGCAGACGCGCTCCAGCGATTGCACGGGATCGGCGGCGAAGACGAAGCGGTGCACGGTCTCCTGCATCGCGCCCTGCACATCCCACCACCCGCCCTGCGGCGCGACCGGCGGCAGCGGCGCCGCATCGCGCGGCGTGAACAGCACCCGCATGAACGGCGAGACCAATCCCACCGAGATGCCGGAGGTCACGGCGAAGAGCACCAGGAACAGTAGTGCAAGGGCGAGGCGCGCCGCGTGCGGTGTGACGTAGCGCAGCAGCCGCAGGTAGACGGTCATGCGCGCGGGACCTCGCGCAGGCTGTCGCCGGGCCGCAGGATCGTGTCGACGCCGGGACCGAGCGCCTCCGGGACGTCGAGCAGGAAGTGCAACCCGCGGCTCTCGTGACGGCGGCGCGCGCAGGCAATGATCAACTCGGCCACGAGCGCGATGTTGCGCAGTTCCACCATGTCGATCGAGAGCGTGTAGCGCCAGTAATACTCCTCGATCTCCTCGCGCAGCACCGCGATGCGGCGCGCCGCGGCGTCGAGCCGTTCCGGTGTGCGCACGATGCCGACGTAGTCCCACATGAGGCGGCGCACCTGGTTCCAGGTGTGCTCGAGCACGATGGCCTCGCGCGGCGGTGTGGCGTCGCCGGGATCCCACGCCGGCACCGGGCCGATCGCCTCGGGGGGCGCCAGCGCGGCGCGCGCCGGCTCGACGGCCAGGTGCGCGGCGACCAGCGCCTCGAGCAGCGAGTTGGACGCGAGCCGGTTGGCGCCATGCAACCCGGTGCACGCCACCTCACCGATGGCGAAGAGACCCGGCATCGCCGTCTGCCCGTCGATCGAGGCGAGCACGCCGCCGCACATGTAGTGCGCGGCGGGCACTACGGGAATCGGCTGCCGCGCGATGTCGATCCCGTACTCCGCGCACCGCTGCGCGATGGTGGGAAACCGCTCCTGCAAGCGCGCGGCGCCGATGCCGCGGGCATCGAGATACACCGAGCGATCGCCGCGGCGCTTCATCTCCTGGTCGATCGCGCGCGCCACCACGTCGCGCGGCGCGAGGTCGGCCATCGGATGG
>JBKJUD010000412.1:0-3983 GCA_046590735.1 Candidatus Eiseniibacteriota bacterium
GACACCGGCGGATGGATGGGAACTCATCGGCGCGCGGCGCCGGTCGGCGGGGGGTGAACACCAAGGATACCGCCCCGGCGCGGCGCTGCCTAGCCGGGCGCGCGCCGCACGGCCCTCGCTGGGCGCGGGCACGCACCCGCCGTGCCACCGGTGCAGAACGCCCGACGGGGCGGGAGCCGAAGCCCCCGCGCCGCCGCGTGCGAAACTGCTGTGATGTGCGATCTACCGCAGCGCGGTCACCCGGATCGAGTGGCTCGCGCCGTTGACCGTCAAGCGCACCAGGTAGACGCCGGCCGGCAGCGTCTCGCCGCCCGCCGCGCGCAGGGTGAAGGGCACCGCGTAGGTGCCCGCGTTCTGTGCGCCCTTCGACAGCGTGCGCACCTTCTGGCCGGCGAGGTTGTAGACCTCCATCGAGACCTGCGAGGCGCGGGTCAGCGAGTAGGCGATGCTGGTGCCGCCGAGGAACGGGTTCGACCCCACCGCGCGCAGGCTGAGCGTCGACTTGGAGTCCGGCGCCTCGCCGATGCCGCCCTTGACGTCGGTCGGCGTGCACGGTCCGCAGCCCATCGTCACCGCGTTGATCACCACGTTGTCGATGTTCACGCCGACCAGGCCGACGCTGGCATCGCTCGCCATCGAGAAGCGCGGCACGATCGCGTGACCGGCCATGCCCGGGATGCGCAGGTGCAGGTGCTGCCAGGTGAGCGTGGTCCCGGCCCAGCCCTGACGGTCGCCCTGGCTGGTGCCACCGGTGTTGCGGGTGACGTAGTGGTCGTAGCGCAGCGTCATGTCGATGGCGTCGGCGCTCGCGAAGTGCGACGAGCTGCCGTCCACCGAGTACTCGAACGACGCGGCGTCATAGGCGAGCCGCGCATCCTGGACTTCGGTGTTGTACTTGATGTCGAAGTCGATATCGAGGTACGTGGTGCCCACCGGGACGTTCAGCGAGGTGCCGTAGAGACGCCCGAAGGTGGTCACCGAGCTGTCCGACGCGAACATCGAGTTCGGCAGCGACGGCGCGGTGGGGTCGAGCACCGAGCGCCAGTTGAGCGCCGGGCACGTGCCACAGCCGTTGACCCGCGCCCAGCCGGCCGGGATGTTCGGCAACGTCAGCCCGTCGAAGTTTTCGCTGAGCAGGTTGGTGACGTTGGCCACCACGCCGGTGCGCAGCGTGAATTCGACGTAGGTGCCCGCCATGCCCGCCGCCGAGATCGCCAGGTGCAGCTTGACGTCCTGGCCGCACGGGTAGCCGGGGTCGAGGCTGAGCGTGTAGGGCAGCGTGTTGTTGGTCGACGCGCCCGAGACGACGTCCGGGTAGGTCGAGCTGGCGCCCTGCACGGTGACGCCGGTGGTGAGCGAGGTCAGCGTCGCCGAAATGCCGGTGACCAGACCACGGCCGATGTTCTGCAGCGGGATGGCGATCGTCGCCAGCTCGCCGGCAACCAGGAAGCCGTCGTTGGCGGCACAGCCCTGGTCGGTGAAGCTCACCGCGCCCGGACGCAGGCGCAGCGGGACCACCTGGCCGAGGTTCTGCACCAGCGCGCCGAGCGGGTCGGCCGCCGAGCTGAACGGGTTCGGGTCAGCGAACGCCGCGGAGGTCGCATAGGCGTTCAACGTGGCCGAGGTGCTCGCCGCGTCGATGTAGTCGCCCTGGTGCGGCGCCGAGAAGTTGTTGCCCGACTCGTTGTGCCACGGAGTGGAGTTGACCGGCACCGGCGACGACCACGTCGCGCCGCCGTCCATCGAGTACGCGTAGAACAAGTCGGTCCAGTCATCGTTGCCGGTGCCGCAGGACAAGTCGTACCAGAACACGTCGGCGCGGCCGTTGCTGGCGCACGTGACGGTGGGGAACACCTGCGGGCGGTCGTTGCCCGGGAACGCGTTGACGTAGACCGGCGCCTGCCAGGTGGCGCCGCGGTCGGTCGACTTGATGAAGCGGGCGTCCTGCAGGTCGCCGTTGGTGAAGGCGTTCTGCGACACCGAGTGCACGACGTAGACTTCGCCGTTGACCGGGTTGACCGCGACGCTCGGGTAGCTGTTGTAGCGGTCGAAGCCGTACGGCGCGATCACGTTGGTGTAGGTGTCGACGGTCACTGCCGCGCCCCAGGTCGCCCCGTTGTTCGACGAGCGCACGCAGTTGGCCTTGCCCGAGCTGTACCAGACGACGTAGGCGTCGTTGGTCAGCGGGTCGCACGCCACGCTCGAGCCCTGGCCGTTGCTGCCGTAGGTCGCGTACGGCGACCACGTCACGCCCTGGTCATCGGAGTAGGTGACGCGCATGCTGTTGGTGCCCGAGGTCGGGAAGTCCGTCCACGAGACGAACAAGCGGCCAGTCTCCGGGTCGACCGCAATCCATTCCTTGTCGGCGGAGCGGTTGGCCACGTTCGCCACCGTCACCTCGAAGGGGCCGGCCCAGGTAGCGCCGCCGTTGGTGGAGCGGTGGATGCACAGGGTCTGCCGGCTCGAGGCGTTCTTGAAGATCGACGCGTAATAGAACACGCTCGGACCACCCCCCGGCGGCGTCCAGGCGGCGAGCACCGGGTCACCGAAGACGTTGAGGCCGGCGCCGATGGGCAACTGCCCGCCGTCGGTGAAAGTCACGCCGCCGTTGGTGGAGCGGTAGACGCCCGAGACGCTGGTGCTGCCGCGGAAGTCGTTCGCGCCCATCACGATGGTGTCGCCGACAACCGCGATCGACATTTCGCTCTGGATGTTCGAGAGGGCCAACGAGCCGAGGTTGCCGATGGGGCCGAGGCGGCGGTGCGGCCGCAGGCCGATCATCGCGTCCGCGTCCGTCACCTTGCCGTCGAAGGCCTGGACGAACGGCTCGGGCTGCGGTTGGTTCTGAGGGGTGTATGCGTGTGCCGAGGAGAAAGCGAGGCCGAGCGCGAGAAGGCTCGTGGCTGCCGCAATTCCGGGGATCACGCGATGGCGGGTGCCAGAACGCATGACGGTTCCTCCGTGTCGATGTGGGGAAGCAAAGTGATGCATGGGCTCGGCCACGAGGCTTTCGCCTGGCGTGTGCGAAAGTGGTGCGGGGCCAACGGTACTTCCAGCGAACCAGCAGGATGGGCCGTGGTTGACGAAGGCAGATTGTCCGCGCGACATCGACAACGGAGGGGAGTTCACTAGCCACGCGGGTTGGTGAACGCGGAGTGAAGTATAGCTACGGCCGGGCCTGGTCGCCAAGCAGAAACTCGTGTGTTCGGCGGCCCGCCGATGTGGCCGAAGTGCTTGCATCACAAAGAGACAGCGGCGATAGTACCCGCATGCAGACCCCCGTCGACGTCCCCCGCACAGCGCGATGAACGGCGAGCGCGAATTGCCTCCTCCGCTGGTCGCGGTGATCATGGGTAGCGGCTCCGATTGGGAGACGCTGCGTCACGCGGCCGACGTCCTGGCCCGCTTCGGCGTGGCCCACGAAACCCGGGTCATCTCCGCCCACCGCACGCCGGATCTCATGGCGGAGTTCGCGCGCACTGCCGAGGACCGCGGGATCGAGGTGATCGTCGCGGGGGCCGGGGGAGCTGCCCATCTGCCCGGGATGGTCGCCGCGCACACCACGGTGCCGGTACTCGGGGTGCCGGTGGAGAGCGCGGCGCTGCACGGGCTCGACTCGCTGCTCTCGATCGTCCAGATGCCGCGCGGCGTGCCGGTGGCGACGCTGGCCATCGGCCCGGCGGGGGCGATGAATGCCGGATTGCTCGCCGTCGCCATCCTCGCCAACTCGCGGCCGCCGCTGCGCGAGGCCCTGCGCGTCTACCGCGCCGAGCAGGCTGCCACCGTGCTCGCGCAGACGCTGCCCCCGACATGAGCGAGGCGCCGGCAGAGGCCGCGGCGCTCGCCGCCCGCCGCGTCGCCCGGCGCGCTCGCGCCCCGCACGCTCCGATCCTGCCCGGCGCCGCCATCGGCGTGTTGGGCAGCGGACAGCTCGGACGCATGTTCGCCATCGCCGCGCGCCGCATGGGCTACCGCGTCCACAC
>JBKJUD010000110.1:0-9553 GCA_046590735.1 Candidatus Eiseniibacteriota bacterium
CATGCCCTCGCTCTCGCGGTCGCCGGCCGCGCGCGCCACGCGGGCGGCGACGGTGAGCATCGCGGGGGTCGCTTCGCCGCTCTCGGCGGCGAGGTCCTGCAGCACCTCGTACGCGACCGCTGTGTGTCCCTGCGATGCGAGGATCTCGGCGAGCCGCAACTCGAGCCGCTCGTCGCGGTCCCCGGACTCGCGGTTGGCCGCGATGGCGGTCTCCAGCGCGAGCTGCGCCGCCGGAACGTCGCCATGATCGATCAGCAGGTCGGCCAGCGTCAGCACCGACGACCCCCGCTCGGGGAAGTGCCGCAACAGCGTCTCCAACGCGGCGCGCGCCTGCGGCAGACCGGCTTCGAGCAGCGCCTGCGCGTACATCTCGAGCACCAGCGACTCGCCGGGATGCTCGCGCAAGGCGGCTTCGAGGCCGTCGAGCGCGTCATGGATGCGTCCTTCGACCAGAGCGAGATAGCCCGCGCCGAAGTCGCGGCCCAGCGTGTGCGCCTGTTCGGCGTCGGTGGCGGGCATCGCGGACAGCGCACGCAGAACCGCCGGGTCGACGATCTCGGAGCGCTCGGCCAGCGTCGAGGCGACGTAGGCGGCGTCGATGACCTGCGGCGTCATCGGGGCCTCGGGCGAGCGGGCGGGCGGTGCGGTGCGGGCGGGCGCCGGGGCCTCCGGGGCGATGGGCTCCAGCAGCTCGCGCGGCTCGTCTTCGTAGGGTTCGCTGTCCTCGCGCTCGGCGCGGGGGCGTCCTCGTCCGCCGCGACGGCGGCCACTGTCGCGCCCGTCCCGGCGCGGATCGCGGCGCCAGCCGTGCGAGGATTCCTCGATCTCGGCGCGCAACGCGGCCGTCGGGGCCATGCGCAGCGCCTCGTCCAACTCGACGCGGGCGGCGTTGTAGTCGCCGAACTCCTGTGCCAGCCGGGCACGCTGCGCACTGGCGCGCGCGGCGTCGGCCTGGACCTCGGCGAGGCGCGCGGACAGCGAGCGCGCTTCGGGAGAATCCGGCGCGTGGGCTGCGTGACCTTCGAGTGCCTTGGCGTAGAACTCCGCGGCGTCGAGTGGGCGGCCGGCGGCGCGGGCTGCATCGCCCTGCTTCTCGTTGCGCGCCGCGGACCACCGCCAGAAAAGACCGAACAACACCCCTCCCGCCCATGGCGTGAGTGCCAACGTATGACAAAGTGTGCGCCGCTTCACTGAGCGCGCGCAGGCTGATGAAATCTGCTCGCAGGATGACACGCCACACGCCCATTCGGCAAGCGGGGATTGCACTTACGGCTGCGAGTGGTTCACGCGCCGGGGAGTGCCTCGGCCGGGCGCTGCTCGGGCAGATCCTCGATCGGCACGTGCGGGAAGGCGAGGCTGACCAGAAACGCGACGACCAACAGCCCGGCAACGATGAGGAACACGGAGTGCAGGCTCGCGGCCAGCGATGCGCCGATGCTGGCCGCCATTGCCGCCGGCAAATCCCGGCCGTGCCCGGGGCCCAGCAGGCTATCCACCGCGGAGCTCGGGATGCCCGGCAAACCGGTCAGCGAGCGCGCGACGATGGCGCCCAGCATGCCCACCGCGATCGTCCCCCCGATGGTCCGGAAGAACATCGTGCTGCCCGTGGCCACTCCGCGGCGCTTCCAGTCGACGCTGGCTTGCACCGCGATCAGCAGGCCGGTATTCGCGAGGCCCATGCCGATGCCCAGCGCCGCCATCCACAAGCGCACGCCGCCCAGCGAGCCACTCGGCCGCAGCTGCATCGCGAGGCCGATGCCGGCGATCGCCGCGATCGCCATGCCCAAACGCACGAAGCGGCGAAAGCCGAACCGCGGCAGCAGTCGTCCCCCTACAGCGCTGGCCACCGGCCATCCGATCGCCATCGGACTGATCGCGGTGCCCGCATCGGTCGGCGAGCCGCCCAGTACGGCCTGCACGTACAGCGGAATAAACGTCACCAGCGCAAACATGCCCGCGCCCACCAGCGCGCCGGCGGCGCTCGAAGTGGACATCACGCGTTGGCGGAATAGATCTATCGGCAACAACGGCTCGGCCGCCCGTCCCTCGACGAACACGAACGCCGCCCCCAACGCCAGCACGCCCAGCAGCGTCACCGGCGAAACGCCGGCGCCCCGTGTCTGGCCCAGCAGCAGGACGATGCCGGCGGTGAGCAGCGCGGCGCCGAGCCAGTCGAGTTGATGCTTTGTCCGCGTGACGTTTTCGTGGTACGCGGTCACCAGCAACGCGGCCGACAGCAGGCCGAAGGGGAGGTTGATGTAGAACACCCAGCGCCACGACAGGTACTTCACGATGATCCCACCGAGCAGCGGCCCGATGAGTCCGGCCAGCGCCCACACCGCGCCGAACACGCCCTGCATCTTCGCGCGCTGCTTGATGGTGAACAGGTCGCCGACGATGGTCAGCGTCATCGGCTGCACCGCGCCGGCGCCGAGCCCCTGGATGGCGCGAAAGACGATCAATTGCGTCATGGAGTGTGCCTGGCCGCACAGCGACGACCCGGCGAGGAACAGCACCATGCCGCCCAGCATCACCGGCTTGCGTCCATAAAGGTCGCCCAGCTTGCTGGAGATCGGCACAGTCACCGTGACCAGCAGCGTGTACGCGGCGAAGACCCACGCGTAGAGGTGCACACCGCCGAGATCGCCGATCGCGGTGGGCATGGCAGTGGACACGACGGTCATTTCCATGGCCGCCAGGAACAGTCCGAGCAGCAGCCCGGCGACGGTCAGGGTGCGGTGGGTTTCGCGCATCGGGGCAGTACATCATGCCGCGCCCTGCGGAGTCCATCGCGCGTGCAACCTGTGGTAGATTCCCGTCATGCTGATCCTCGGAATCGAAACATCGTGCGATGACACCGGCGCCGCCGTGCTGCGCGTCGATGGCGCCGAGCGCGTCATCCTGTCGAATGTCCTGTCGAGCCAGGTCGTGCACCAGGAATACGGCGGCGTGGTCCCGGAACTCGCCTCGCGCGCGCACCTCACCGCGCTGGCGCCGATGGTGCGCCGCGCGCTCGACACCGCCGGCGTCACGCTCGACGATCTCGACGCGGTGGCCGCGACGTTCATGCCCGGCCTCGTCGGGTCGCTGCTGGTCGGACTCACGTTCGCCAAGTCGCTGGCGTGGTCGCGCGGGCTGCCGTTCGTCGGCGTCAACCACATCGAGGCGCACTTGCTGGCCGTGTGTCTCGAGGTGCCGGCGCTCGAGCCGCCGTTCCTCGGCCTGGTGGTCAGCGGTGGCCACACCGAGTTCATCCTGGTCGAGGACTGGGGCCGCTACCGCCTGCTCGGCGCCACCCTCGACGACGCGGCGGGCGAGGCCTTCGACAAGGTGGGCCAGTTGCTCGGCCTGCCGTTTCCCGGCGGCCCGGCGATCGACCGCGCCGCCCGTGAGGGCGACCCGCGCGCCTTCGCCTTCCCGCGCGGCCTGCGCAAGCGCGACACCTGCGACGTGTCCTTCTCCGGCCTCAAGACCGCCGTGCGCCTGGCGGTGGAAAAGCTCGGGCCCGACGAGGCGCGCCGTCGCACCGCCGACATCGCCGCCTCGTTCCAGGAGGCGGTGGTCGCCAGCCTCGAGGACAAGTTCACCTGGGCGATGCGCCACACCGGGGTGACCCAAGCTGTCCTGGCCGGCGGCGTCGCCGCCAACTCCGCCCTGCGCAATCGGTTGACCGAGCGCGCCGCGACACTCGGGGGCACGATGCACCTCCCCTCGATGCGCCTGTGTACCGATAACGCCGCCATGATCGCGTGGGCGGGGGCGGTGAAGCTCCAGCATGGCGTGACCTCGGATTTCGGCCTGGCCGCGGTCCCTGCCTTCGAGGCGGTCCCGCTGAGCTGGCGGTAGGTCGCACCCCGGGGACGCCCCACCGCCGCGGCGGACGGGCGTTTCTGCGCATCGCGGCCGCCCCGTCCCCAAATTGTGACGCCCGCACTGGGGTCCGCTGACCCACCCGCCGATACCGGTACTGTGCCAGGCCACGGACACCACGGGCGACCCGCCCGTCCCGGCCCATCCCACGGACCCGCCACGCCGCCCGCGTGGTCTCCGGATGCACCGCGCGAAGGAGAGAAGCACGTGACTGCCTCGAGGGTTCTCGTCGTAGAGGACGAACCGACCATCCGCCACGTCCTGAAGTTGCAGCTCGAATCCTACGGGTTCGAGGTGGAGACGGAGGAGAACGGTGTGGCCGGCTTGGCCCGTGCGTCGACGATGATGCCCGACCTCATTCTCCTCGACGTGATGATGCCCGAGATGGACGGCCTCGAGGTCTGCCGCGCCATCCGCGCCTCGCAGCGGACGCTGCACATCCCGGTGATCATGCTCACGGCGAAGACCGACAGCTCCGACAAGGTCTCCGGCCTCGAGGCCGGCGCCAACGACTATCTCGAGAAGCCCTTCGCCGTGCAGGAACTGCTGGCGCGCGTGCGGGGCGTACTGGCCTGGAGCCGCGCGCAGCGCGACGCCAGCCCGCTCACCGGGCTGCCGGGCAACATGTCCATCGAGGCGGTGACCACTCAGCGGCTCACCTCGGGCCGGCCGTACGCTTTCATGTACTTGGACATCGACCAGTTCAAGGCCTACAACGACCGCTACGGCTACGGCCGCGGCGACGACGCCATCCGCCTGCTCGCCGACTTGCTGGTCGCCACCACCGAGAGCGTCGGGACGCGGCAGGATTTCGTCGGACACATCGGCGGCGACGACTTCGTCCTGGTCTGCGACCCCGAGCACTGCGAAGCGGTCAGCCAGGAATTGATCCGCCGCTTCGACGCCGCGGTCCCCGCGTTGTACAGCGCCGAGGACCGCGAGCGCGGCTACGTCGAGTACATCAACCGGCAGGGCACGCAGGAGCGCGCGCGGCTCATGTCGGTGACGGTGGCGATGGTCACCTCCGACGACGGCGAATTCACCCACTACGCGCAGCTGATCGACCTGGTCGCCCAGCTGAAGTCCTACGGCAAGTCGCGGCAGGGCTCGGTCGTGGTCCGCGAGCGCCGCACCGACAACCACGCCGGCTGCGAGGTGTTCTTCTCCGGGCCCGGCAGCAGGGAGGCCGCCTAGTCCATGGCCGGCTTGCGCGTGCTCGTCATCGACGACGAGCCCTTCATCCGCCAGATCCTCGAGTTCGGCCTGAAGGCCGAGGGATTCGACGTGGTCACCGCCGTGGACGGGGCCGCCGGCCTGGCCGCCGCGCGTGCCCAGCGGCCCGACTGTATCGTCTGCGACATCATGATGCCCGAGGTGGACGGCTACGGCGTCTGCCGCGCGCTCAAGGGCGACCCCTCCACCCGCGGCATCCCCGTCGTCCTGCTCTCCGCGAAGGGGAGCGCGGTCGACATCGACGCCGGCTTCGAGGCCGGGTGCGACGACTACATGACCAAGCCGTTTTCCCCGCGCAATCTCACCGAGCTGGTGCGCGGATTGCTGGCCAAGGCCCAGGCCCCCGGACCGGAAACCTCCGCCGCCTGAAGTTCCCGCCGTCCCCGCGGCCCGCGCCGGCCGCGCCCTCGCATCGCGTTGCTTGCCGCCACCCGTCCGCCCCGCTAGCATGTCCGCAACCGGGCAGGAGGAGAGGCGCGCACGTGGTTCCTTACGATGATGACGATGACGACCAGGATCTGACCGGCGCACGCACCTCGCGCCGCCGGCGGCGCGGCGGCCGGCGCCGCAGCGGCACCGCGGTCACCGACGATCCCCCGATCATGCCGCGGCGCGTGAACGAGACGTCTCCTGCGGGAGGCGGAGGCGCCAGCTTTCCCCTGGGGCGCTGGCTGCTGATCGCGCTCGCCGTCGTGCTCGCGTACCAGGCGCGCGATGTGTGGATGCTGCTGATCATCGCCCTGCTGTTCGCGCACGTGCTGACGCCGGTGGTCGACGTGTTGGCATGTATTCACATCGGGCGGCGCATGATTCCCCGGACTCTGGCGGCCAGCGTGGTGATGCTCGCCGCCCTCGCCGCGCTCGGCGTGTTCGTCTCGACCCTCGTGCCGGTGCTGATCTCCGATCTCGCGCAGTTGCTCGCCCGCGCCCCCGCCTACCTGCGCACCACGCAGGACTACCTCGATCGCCTGCGTTCCAGCAGCACGGGCATGTCGCTGCCCGACAACTGGTGGGTGATGCTCGACGCCGCGCTGAACGACCAGATCGGCAAGCTCGCCGGCGTCTTCGGCCACGGCGCGGTCAGCCTGCTGTCGCACGTCGTGCAACTGGCAGGGCTCGTCGTGGTGCCGATCATCGCCTTCCACTTGCTGCGCGATGGGCGGCGTTTCACCGCGTGGATGGTCTCGCTGGTGCCCGCGGAACGCCGGCTGGGTGTGCTGGGCGTGGTGCGCGACATCGACTCGGCGCTCGCGGCGTACGTGCGGGGCCAGACGCTGGTGTGCGCGATGATGGGTGTCGCGGTGGGCGTGGCCCTGACGATCATCGGCTTCCCGTACGCGCCCTTGCTCGGCGCCTTCGCGGGTCTCGCCGAGGCAGTGCCCTACGTCGGTGCGCTGGTGATCGAGATCCTGCTGGTGGTGATCGGGCTGTCGGTGTCCCCGGCGCTCGCGGTGATCGGCCCGGTGGTGTACTTCGTCCTCAATCAGATCCTCGGCATGACGGTGACGCCGCATCTGATGGGCCGCCGCCTCAACCTCCACCCGGTGGTGGTGATCCTCGCGGTGTTCGCCGGCGGGAGCCTGGCCGGTTTTGTCGGCATGCTGCTCGCCCTGCCGGCCGCGGCCATCGGCCAGGTGCTGCTCGATCGCTGGCGCACCAAGGCCGACGCGCCGTCCTGAGTCCCGCCATCCGCGGCCCACGCACGGCCGCTGACACCGCCCGCCGCCTAAGCTAGACTGCGGCCTTGCGTTGACCCCATCGACGGCCCGGACGCCGCCTGTCCCGCCGCGCCAAGGAGGACCATGATCCGCCCCGACCGCTGGATTCGCGAGATGTCGCAGAAGCACGGCATGATCGAGCCGTTCGCGGAGGGCCAGGTGCGCCCCGGCGTGATCTCCTACGGCGTCTCGTCGTACGGCTACGACATCCGGGTGGCCGACGAATTCAAGATCTTCACCAATGTCAACTCCACCATGGTCGACCCCAAGTCCTTCGACCCCAACTCGATGATCGACTACAAGGGCGACGTCTGCATCGTGCCGCCGAACTCGTTTGCGTTGGCGCGCACCGTCGAATACTTCCGGATTCCGCGGAACGTGCTGACGGTGTGCCTGGGGAAGTGCGTCACCGGCGACACTCGCGTCGTGGATGCGTCCACGGGTGCCTATCTGCCGGTGTCGGAGTTCATCGCGCGGCGCGGCACGCGCACGGCTGGACTCGCGGGGCTGCAGGTCGAGACGCACGACGTCGAGCAGGGCGTGATGAACGGCGTGCAGCCGGTGTTCACGCTCACCACCCGCGCCGGGCTCACGGTGCGCGCGACCAGGACGCACCCGTTCCGCACTTTCGAGGGCTGGACGGCACTCGAGCACCTCGCGCCCGGCGACCGCATCGCGGTGGCACGCCGCTGCGACGTCTTCGGCGACGGCCCGATGCCGGCGCACGAGGCGACGTTGCTCGGGTTCATGCTGTCCGATGGACAGTGCGACACGCCGGGCCACAGTCCGCGGTTCTCCAACACCGACCCGGTCCTCGTGCGGCACTTCGAGGAGGCGGCGCGCGCCTCGGACTTCCACGTGTCGCCGGTCGGACACGATGGCGATAACCGGGTGAACCGCCGCGGGCGTGGCGGTGCGATGGAGGGCAATCGCGCCAGCGCATGGCTGGCGTCGCTGGGGTGCAACGTGGGATCGGCGCGCACGCACGTGCCGCAGGCGGTGTTCACCGCGCGGCGCGACGTCGTGGCCGCGTTCCTGCGCGCGCTGTTCGCGGGCGAGGGCAGTGTGTATCGCCAGGGCGATGGCTTCTTCCTCGAGTACGCGAGCATCTCCCGGCGCCTTGCCGAGGACGTGCGCCATCTGCTCCTGCGCTTCGGCGTCTTCGCGCTGCTGCGCCACAAGGACCTGTGGACCGGCGGCGAGGCGTGGCGTGTCCAGGTCACCGACAAGGACATGATCGCGCTGTTCGCCCGCGAGATCGGCTTCACGCCCGGCAGCGAGAAGGACATGCGCCTGCGGGAGATCCTCGCCGCGATCGCCGCCTCACCCAAGCGGAAGTCGAACGTCGACACGCTGCCGCCGGCGGCGTGGGGCACGATGCGCGACGCCGCGCACGGCCGCGGGGTGTCGCTGCACAGCCTCGGCATTCCCTCGACCAGTCCGCGGCAGTCGCTCGGCCACGAACTGGCGGCGCACGTCGCCGCCCCCGTCGACGATCGCGAACTGGACGCGCTGGTCCGTTCCGACGTCGTGTGGGACGCCGTCGTGGACATCGCGTTCGACGGTCTCGAGCCGGTCTACGACATCACCGTGCCCGGCGCCCACAACTTCCTCGCCAACGACATCGTCGTGCACAACTCGACGTATGCGCGCTGCGGCATCATCCTCAACGTCACGCCCTTCGAGCCGGAGTGGGAGGGATACGCGACGCTGGAGATCAGCAACACGACGCCGCTGCCGGCGAAGATCTACGCCAACGAGGGCATCGCGCAGGTGCTGTTCTTCGAGAGCGACGAGCCGTGCGAAGTCTCGTACGGCGACAAGAAGGGCAAGTACCAGTCGCAGGTCGGCATCGTCCTGCCGAAGGTCCTCTAGCCTTCCCCCTCTCCCGCAGTCAGGAGGTTCACGCAATGCTCACCGTTCGCTGGCTCGGCCACGCGGCGTTCTCCATCTCGGATGGCGCGCACACCGTGCTGATCGATCCGTTCCTCACCGGCAATCCGAAGGCCGCCGTCTCCGCCGACGAGGTCACCGCCGATGCCATCATCGTCTCGCACGGCCATGACGACCACCTGGGCGACACGGTGGCGATCAGCCAGCGCACCGGCGCGACCGTGGTGGCGACATTCGAACTGGGGATGTACTGCCAGCGCAAGGGCGCGGCGAAGGTGCACACGATGAACGCCGGCGGCGCCTTCGACTTCCCGTGGGGCCGGGTGAAACTCGTGCAAGCCATTCACTCGAGCGGCGCCGAGGGCGGCACCGTCTACACCGGCAACGCCACCGGCATCCTGCTCACCATGTCCGGCCGCACCGTCTACCATAGCGGCGATACCGCGCTGTTCAGCGACATGGACCTGATCGGCTCGTATCACGACATCGACGTCGCGCTGCTGGCCATCGGCGACAACTACACGATGGGCGTCCACGACGCCGGCCTTGCCGCGCGCATGCTGCACGCCGGCCACGTCATTCCGATGCACTTCGATACCTTCGACGTCATCCACGCCGACGCCGCGGAGTTCAAGCGCGACGTCGAGGCGGCGTCCGGCTCGCTGTGCACGATCCTGGAGCCGGGCGAGACGCTCACCGTGCAGTAGCCGTCCTCAGGCCTCGAGCGGGTGGAGCACCAGCCCGGTCGGCACCTTCGGGGTGAACCAGGTCGATTTCTGCGGCATGACCTCGCCGGCCGCGGCGATCCGCGCGATGGTGTGCACCGGCACCGGGTGCAG
>JBKJUD010000186.1:0-4732 GCA_046590735.1 Candidatus Eiseniibacteriota bacterium
GGACCCCCACTTCTTGCCCAACACCACATTGCGGCCGCGCGGCCCGAGCGTCACCTTCACCGCCCGGGACAACTGCGACACGCCCTCGAGGACGGCGGCACGCGCCTTCTCATCGAAGATCAGTTGCTTTGCTGCCATGGAAGAAATCTCCTTCTATCGTCTGCTCTTAGGCTTCGACGATCGCCAGAACGTCGTCCTCACGGAGAATCAGGAAGTCCGCGCCGTCGATCTTGACCTCGGTGCCCGAGTACTTGCCCATGAGGATGCGGTCACCCGACTTCACGGTCATCGGAAGACGCTTGCCCTCGTCGCTCAAGCGGCCCGGACCGGCGGCAACGACTTCCGCCTCCTGCGGCTTTTCCTTGGCGGTGTCGGGGATGATGATGCCGCCCCGGACCGTCTCGCCCTCTTCGAGGCGACGGACGAGGATCCGGTCCTGCAGAGGGTTCACCTTCGTGCTCATTGCGTCGGTTCTCCTGTTCGTTCAAGATGTGGCTCCGTTACCGTGGAAGCGATCCCGCTCCCACGCACAACTGGATGCGCCGGAGTATAGCAACAGGAATGCCGGAATTGCAACGTGCATCAAGGCCATTGTTTTTAACGACTTACGAAATCTGATTCCCACATGGGGAACCGAGGAGTTTCCCAAATCAGGAACGACGCTCCTCCACGGCAGAGCATCCGCCGCGTCGAGATCGGCGAAACTCCGTGTCCGGAAAGGGATTGGGCAGACCAGGCGAAATTTTCCCATTCTGGCAACGACCGCCTAGGCCGGAACTCCCCGCCCCGATCACGACTCCGATCACTCTGGTTCGCCTCGCCTCTCCCACTACTCGTCCACCGATGCGGAGATCACCGTCCATGCGCTCGACGTTCCTGCAGGCTTGTCGTTCCCGGCTGGGTCACACCCGGCTCGTCGCCCCGCACGCCGCGGGGCTGCGGCACGGGGTCGCGTTCCCGCTCGCGGGCGTGATGCTGGCGGTCTCCTTGCTCACCGGACTGCTCACCGGGTGCTCCACCAACCCGGTCACCGGCAAGAGCGAGTTCAGCCTGGTGTCCGAGTCGCAGGAAATCGCGATGGGCCAGGAGGCCGACAAGTCGGTGCAAGCCGAGTTCGGCCTCTACAAGAACGCGGCGCTGGCCGCGTACGTCGACTCGATCGGACAGGCGATGGCGCGGCGCAGCGAACGGCCGCAACTGCCGTGGCACTTCCGGCTGCTCGACTCGCCGGTGGTCAACGCCTTCGCGCTGCCCGGCGGCTACATCTACGTGACTCGCGGACTGCTTGCGGTGATGAACAGCGAGGCGCAGCTCGCCGCGGTGCTCGGCCACGAGATCGGTCACGTCACCGCGCGCCACTCGGCGCGGCAAATGACGCAGCAGCAGCTCGCGCAACTGGGTCTGGGCGTCGGCAGCATCCTGTCGGAGCGCGTGGCGCAGTACAGCGGCGCCGCCTCGCAGGGACTGGGCCTGCTGTTCCTCAAGTTCAGCCGCGACAACGAGAACGAGGCGGACATGCTTGGCGTGCGCTACTCCTCCCGTGCCGGCTACGACCCGCGCGAGATGCCCGAGACCTACGTGACGCTTGCGGCGGTGGCCGAGCGCTCCGGCGGCGGGCGCATCCCCACCATTCTGCAGACGCACCCTGATCCCGGCGACCGCTTCCAGCGCACGACGACGCTCGCGAACCAGGCGGTGAGCACGATGACCACCGCGCAGCAGAAGGCGCTTGCCGTGCGCGAATCGCGGCTCAAGAAGGCCGTCGACGGGCTCGTCTACGGCGAGGATCCGCGCCAGGGCTACAGCGAAGGCAGCGCGTTCTATCATCCCGACCTGGGCTTCCAGATGCGCTGGCCCACCGGCTGGACGGTGCAGAACGGCTCGACCGCGGTGGTCGCCGTCGCGCCCGGCTCCGGCGGGTCCGCGGCCGGCCAGATGCAGCTCACGCTGGTCTCCACCGGCGACCCGGCGGGATTCGTCCGCCAGATCGCCACGCAGCAGGGCGTCACCGGCGTCAGCGGCAATCCCGAGACCATCGGCGGGCACCCGGCGTGGGTCGGCGAGATCCGCGCCACCGGGACCCAGGGCACGCAGGTGCTGCTGTTGGCCGTGGTGCAGCGCAATTCGACGACGTCGCTGGAGCTTCTGGGCGTGCCGCCCGGGATCGGCGGCCAGTTCGGGGAAACCGCGCGCAGTATCCGCGACATCGATGCTGGCAAGCGCAACGTCTCGCGGCGCGAACTCGCCTTGGCCACCCCAAGGGTGGCCGCGCCCTTCAACTCGTTCCTTTCGACGCTAGGAAGCCTCGCGGCTCCGGCCGACGAGATCGCGATGATCAACAATCTCGACCCCGCTGAGCGCGTGACGACGCGATCCATCGTGAAGATCGTGCGGCGATGAGAACCGACGCGGTCGCGGGAGAGACGGCGCGTCTCGAACTGGAGCCCCTGCGGGCCTCACATGCCGCGGAGATGTTCCGCTTGCTGGCCGATCCGGAGCTTCACACTTTTCTGCCGCGTCCCCCGCCCGTGAGCGAGGCGGCCTTGCGGGTCGAGTACGCGGAACTCGAATTGCACGTCTCCGCGAATTCCCACGAACGCTGGCACAATTGGGCGGTGCGGCGCCTCACGGACGGAGTGTGCGTCGGGCGGGTCGAAGCGACCGCCTGCGAGGAGGGCGACGTCTGGGTCGCCTACATCATCGGCACCGCGTTCTGGGGCCAGGGACTTGCGACCGAGGCGATGCGCCGGTTGGTCGCGCAACTCCTCGACAATCCGACCGCGCAGCGGCTGCTGGCGGTCGTCGACACCCGCAACGATGCGTCCATGCGGGTACTGGACAAGCTCGGATTCGTGCGCAACGGCGCGCCGCGTCCCGGCACCCTCCACACGGGTGAGGCAAGCGAGGATTGGGAGTACGTGCTGAAGCGGGGTTAGCCCGCCGCGCGCACCGCCTCCAGAAACGCGTCCCCATACCGTTCCAGCTTCGCCGGGCCCACGCCGTTGAGCGCCAGCAACCCCTCGCGCGTCGTCGGCTTGAGTGCCGCCATCTGCCGCAGCACGGCGTCGTTGAATACGATATACGGTGGGACACCCTCGGCGGCGGCGAGCGACTTGCGCAGCGCCCGCAGCGCCTCGAACAGTGCCGGATCCACGGCGGCGTCGAGCGCGGCGTCCGTGGCGCGGGCGCGGACGGCGCGGATGCGGGCGGTGGCGCGCTCGGCCTCGTCGGCGCCGGCGAACAGGGCGCCGCGTGCGTCGCCGTGGCGCAGCAGGGTTTCGCGGGCGCGCAGGGCGCCGTCGGCCACCAGCGCGTCGACGTCGGCGCGCGAGCAGGTGTCGCACGAGGCGCCGCAGGCGTCGAGCGTCTCGTCGAAGTAGGCGACCAGCGCCTGGTGACGGCAAGTGGGGCGCTCGAGCATGTTGTACAGGTCGGTGGTCTTCGCGCGGGTGTCCTCGCGCTTGGACTCGTCTTCCATGCCCTCGAGGAAGCGGTCGTAGTTGATCACGTCGGCCCACGAGTAGAAGACGACGCAGTCACTGGCCAGTCCGTCGCGGCCCGCGCGGCCGATTTCCTGATACCACGCCTCGACGCTCTTGGGCATGTCACGATGGACGACCAGGCGGACGTTCGACTTGTCGATGCCCATGCCGAAGGCGACGGTGGCGACGATGACATCGATCTCGTCGCGGGCGAACATGTCCTGGTGGCGGGCGCGGACGTCATCCGGCAGGCCGGCGTGGTATGGCGCGGCGCGCACGCCCTGGGTGCGCAGCCAGTCGGCGGTCTGCTCGACGCTGCGGCGGGACATGCAGTAGACGATCGCGCTTTCGCCCTCGTGCGCGCGGAGCAGGCCGATCACGTCGCGGCGCGCGTTGCGGCCGCCGCCTTTCTTCTGCGCGATCACGCGCAGGTTCGGCCGGTAGAACGATCCCTTGTACCCGGCCGGCTTCTTCATCCCCAGTTGCTGCAGGATATCGCCGACCACCCGGCGGGTGGCGGTGGCGGTGAGCGCGAGGACCGGGATATCGCCGAGCTCGGTCTTGAGGCCCTGCAGCTTGCGGTAGGCGGGGCGGAAGTCGTGGCCCCAATGGCTGATGCAGTGCGCTTCGTCGACCACTACCAGTTTCACCGGCGAATCGGCGATGAAGCCGCGCAGCGAACCTTCGAGGCCTTCCGGCGCAACGTAGACGAGTTCGTACTCACCCGCGCGCATCGCGGCGACGCGGCGGCGACGCTCGTCCCAGTCGATGGTGGAGTTGAGCACGGTGGCGCGGAAGCCGAGGCGGTCGAGCGCATCGACCTGGTCCTTCATCAGCGAAATCAGGGGAGAGATCACCAGCACGGTGCCGCCGAGGACCTTGGCCGGCACCTGAAAAGTGAGCGACTTGCCGGCGCCGGTGGGCATGACCCCGATGCAGTCGCGGCCGGCGAGCACGGCGTCGATGATGATGCGCTGCCCGGGACGGAATTCGGCATAGCCGAAGACATCACGCAGCACCTGCTCGGGATCGGTGAACTTCGCGGCGACGGGCGTGAACGGCAGCAAGCGGTTCTCCTGGCAAGCAGACTCCGTGGACAGTGGCCGGGAGTGTACCGCACACGGCCGACAGCGGGGCGCTGCGGCAGCGCCTGCGGTTCTAGCGGCCCTCGTCCTCGCAGTTCGCGCGCCCCGCTGTCGGCCGTGTGCGGTACACTCCTGGCAAGCAGACTCCGTGGACAGTGGCCGGGA
>JBKJUD010000364.1:0-8937 GCA_046590735.1 Candidatus Eiseniibacteriota bacterium
ACGCCAACGCGCCCGCAGCGCGAAGCCGCGGGCGCGTCCGGGCGCTGAAGAGCTCGGGCTCGGGCGGGGCCCACGAAGTGCGCGGCGCGCTCCCGAACGCGGGCGCACGGTGATGGCGCGGCAGTCCCCCGAAATGCTGCCGGACCTCCGTGGTCCCCGCCCTGGCCGGAGCCCTCCCTCTTCCACGACGTGGGGGCACAACCGGGTGCGCACCCCGCCGGCAGGACGGGATGCGCGAACCATTCCGCCGGGAGCGGTGGCCGAGGTGACGGCGCCACCGCTCCGGAGCGTCCCGGGTCCCTGAGACCGGGGCGCGACGGCGGAATGCTGTCACGTTCCGCGAGCAGGGAAGTGGTGGCCGCGACCCACGGGCACAATCCCGAACCACTCCTCGCCTTCGCACTGCTTCCCCGGCGTGACGCATGGGAGCAGGTGCAGTCCATGTGCCAGACGCGCGAAAGACCGCCGCGCGCCGCAAGTCACGCGCGGGCATGACGGTCTTCGGGCGCGGCCGGTTCCGCCGGACACTCTGGCGGGAACCGGGTTCGCATGAGTTCTCGGTCAGGCAGTCGCGGCGGCCATGTCCGGGTAATCGATGTATCCCTCGGGACCGGGCGTGTAGAACGAGTCGACGCGCGGGGAGTTGAGCGGCGCGCCTTCGCGGTAGCGCGCCGGCAGGTCCGGGTTGGCGAGGAACGGCACGCCGTAGGCGATGGCATCGGCCACGCCCGCGTCGATCGCCTCGGCGCCGCTGCGCGCGTCGTAGCCGCCGTTGAGCAGGATCGGCCCGCGGAACTCCGCGCGGATCTGCGGCGCGAAGCTGCTCGCCTTGACCGCGTCCTCGGTGCCGGAGGCGCCGCCGTTGATGTGCAGGTAGGCCAGGCCGTAGCGCGCCAGCGCCGCGGCGGCCGCGACGAAGCTGGCGCGCGGGTCGGAGTCCGCCATGCCGTTGTACGGATTCGTCGGCGACAGGCGGATGCCCACGCGGTCGCCGCCGAACACATCCACCACCGCGCCGACGACTTCGCGCAGGAAGCGCAGGCGGTTGTCGATCGGGCCCCCGTAGCTGTCCGTGCGATGGTTGGAGCCATCGCGCAGGAATTGGTCGACCAGATAGCCGTTGGCGCCGTGGATCTCGACGGCGTCGAAGCCCGCCGCCTTGGCGTGCGCGGCGCCGGCCGCGAACTCCTCGACGACGCCCGGGATCTCGTCGCGATCGAGCGCGCGCGGGGTCGGGAAGTCCTTCATGCCTTCGGGCGTGTACAGCTGCGAGCCCTCGATGGCGATCGCCGAGGCCGACACCGGCAACGCGCCATTGGGCTGGTACACCGGGTGCGAGACGCGGCCGACGTGCCACAACTGCAGCGCGATGCGGCCGTCGGCGGCGTGCACGGCGTCGACGATGCCTCGCCAGCCGTCCTCGTGCTCCTGCGAGTAGATGCCGGGCGTGTCGGGATACCCGATGCCGCGCGGGCTGACCTGCGTCGCCTCGGTGATGATCAAGCCGGCCGAGGCGCGCTGGAGGTAGTAGTCGCGCATCAGGTCGTTCGGCACTTCGCCCGGGGCGCGGTCGCGGGTCATCGGAGCCATCAGGACGCGGTGCGGCAACTCGAGCGCGCCGAGGCGCACCGTGCGAAACAGGGATGAGGAAGCCATGGCGGGGCGCATCTCCACGAAGGGCGGCATTACAGGGGGCACGCAAGTGTCGCGCGCGAACGACCCCTTGGATGCGGTCGCGCCCGGAAGGGTCGCGGGAAATGCGAACGGCACCCGCGGTGGCGAGCGCCGTTCCTCGATCCCACGGGCCTGCGCGTGCCTAGCGCACTTCGTAATTCGGCGATTCCTTCGTGATGATGACGTCGTGCGGGTGCGACTCGCGCAATCCCGCTGCGGTGATCTTGACGAAGCGCGGCAACGTGCGCAGGTCCTCGATGGTGCCGACGCCGCAGTAGCCCATGCCGGCGCGCAGGCCACCGACCATCTGGAAGACCAGGCGCGACAGCGGTCCCTTGTCGGGCACGCGGCCCTCGATACCCTCGGGCACCAGCTTGGTGGTGTCGGACTCCTCGTCCTGGAAGTAGCGGTCGCGGCTGCCCTGCGTCATCGCGCCCATCGAGCCCATCGCGCGGTAGACCTTGTAACTGCGGCCCTCGTACAGCACCGTCTCGCCAGGGCTCTCGTCGGTGCCGGCGAACAGGCTGCCGATCATCACGCAACTGGCGCCGGCGGCGATCGCCTTGACCACGTCGCCGCTGTACTTGACGCCGCCGTCGGCGATGACCGGCACGCCGTGGTCCTCGGCCACCGCGCACGTTTCGAACAGCGCGGTGATCTGCGGAACGCCGATGCCGGCGATCACCCGCGTGGTGCAGATCGAGCCCGGCCCCATCCCCACCTTGATGGCGTCGGCGCCGCGGTCGACGAGGTCGCGCGCGGCCTCCCGGGTGGCGACGTTGCCGGCGACGATGTCGATCTCGACGCGCGCGCGCAGCGCTTCCAGCGCGTGCAGCACGTTCTCCGAGTGACCGTGGGCGGAGTCGATGGCCAGCGCGTCGACGCCGGCGCGCACCAGTTCGGCTGCGCGTTCGAGCAGGTCCGGCGTGGCGCCGACGGCGGCGGCGACGCGCAGGCGCCCGAGGTCATCCTTCGCCGCGTTGGGATACTGGATCCCCTTCTGGATATCCTTGACGGTGATCAGCCCGCACAGCATGAAGGCGTCGTCCACCACCGGCAGCTTCTCGATGCGATGCGTGCCGAGGATCGCCTTGGCCTGTTCCATCGTGGTGCCGACGGCGGCGGTGACCAGGCCCTCGCGCGTCATCACCTCGGCGACTCGGCGCGAACGGGTGGTGACCCAGCGCAGGTCGCGGTTGGTGAGCATACCCACGAGGCGCCCGTGCTCGGTGATCGGCACGCCGCTGATTTTATAGCGCGCCATGATGTCGAGCGCTTCGCCGATGCTGGCGGTGGGCGGCAAGGTAATCGGGTCGGTGATCATGCCGGATTCGGAGCGCTTGACGCGGTCCACTTCCGCGGCCTGCTGCTCGATCGTCATGTTCTTGTGGAGGACGGCCATGCCGCCCTCGCGGGCCAGCGCGATAGCGAGGCGCGACTCGGAGACGGTGTCCATCGCCGCGGAGACCAGCGGGATGTTCAGCGCGATGTGGCGGGAGAACAGCGTGCGGGTGTCGACCTCGCGCGGCAGGATCGCCGAGCGCGCGGGGACCAGCAGGACGTCATCGAAGGTGAGCGCCTCGATGACCACCCGCTCGGCGCCGCGCAGGCGCGGCAGGCGCGGGGCGGGCTTGGGCTTGGCGGGGGCCGGCTTGCGGGCGGCGGTGCGCGCGCCGGAACGCGGCACCTTGCTGCGCGGGGCCTTCCGCGTCACCCCCGTCGGCGTCGCGGGCGACGAACGGCGAGGCGCGCGGGCGGCCATCGGCTACTTTCCGGCCGGCCGGGCGGCGGGGCCGCTCGATCCCTTGCCGAGCCCGAAGTACCAGCGGGCGCTGAAGCGGATTTCGGCGAGGGTCGGATTGTCGTGGAATCCGGTGGGGTACGCGACCTTGTCGCCCAGCAGGATGTGGTGCATCGCCACCTCCGCGTCGAGCGCGACCCGCGGGCCGACGTAGTCCTCGACCCCGAAGCCGACGGTCACGCCCGGCGCCATGCCGCGCAGTTCCTTCTGCGTGACCGGGTCCTTGATCGCGTGCCGCGTGGTGCCGACCCGCCAGCCGTAGAGACCGACCCCCAGGTTCAGGTGCGGCTGCATGTGCCCGATGCCCCAGTTGTGCTGGATTTCCGCGGTGGCGTAGCTGGCCTTCGCGATCGCCGGCTCGTGCGGATAAAGCTCGACGCCCCGGTAGCGATCCTCGATGCCCTTCCACCCATCGCAGCGGGTGCGCCCGTCCTCCGCGCTGAGATAGCAGGTCTTGTAGGCGTTCCACGTGTAGCCGACGTGGCTGACGAACTGGGTATGGGTCCGGTAGACGTAGCCGAACACCAGCTCGCCGGCCGGACGCGGCTCGACGCCGTTGGTGAAGTCGCCGCCCGCGACGAATCGGCTGACCCCGAGCGTCCCACCGATGGAGGCGCGGCCACGCTGGTCTTCGGCGTGCGCGGCCGAGGCCACACAGCCCAGCGCCACGCTCAACGCCAGGAACGTCCGGGGGAATCGACGAGGCATGCGGGTAACGTCTCCTTTCACAGGCTCCAGCGGGATGCAGGACGGTTGGTCTGTGCGGGGGATGAGGGTGCCAACGCGTTCGCAAAAGTTCGCGGACTATAGGAATGGCAGTCGCCGGGTGTCAAGGCGCGGTTGGGGTTTCGCCTCTTCCCTGCCCTGTCCGATGTGGCCGGCGGCTGTGTCACGATGTATGAGGGAATGGGGCGATCAACCCTGCGGGGCCGATTCCTCGCCGGGGTCGGTTCCTCGGGCTGCGCTCAGGCCCCGCGGGACTTTCCAAGTGCGGGCGCGGCCCGTATCCTGCGCCGGCCATGCTCAAGACCTACGCCAGCTTCGTGAAGCTCGAACACACCTTCTTCACCCTGCCGCTGCTGTTTGCCGGGGCGCTGCTGGGCGCCCGGGGCGTGCCGTCCGCGCGGCTTCTCTTGCTGATCGTCGCAGCCGGCCTCGGCGCCCGGGTGGCGGCGATGGCGCTCAACCGGCTGATCGACCGCCGCATCGACGCCCGGAATCCGCGCACCGCGATCCGCGAGTTGCCCAGCGGCGCGATGCGGGTGCGCGAGGGCGTGGCGATCCTGCTCGCCGGCCTGGCCGTGTACCTGGCCGCGGCGTGGGCGATCTCGCCGTTACTGCTGCCGCTGGCGCCGCTGCCACTGGTTGTCTTCCTCGGCTATCCCTACATGAAGCGGTTCACCCCGTGGGCGCACCTGGGCGTCGGGCTGGGGATGGCGGGGGCGCCGCTGGGCGGCTACCTCGCGGTGACGCATTCCTTCCAGGGTGCGGGCCCGGGACTGCTGCTGGGGCTGTTCACGTTCTTCTGGGGCTCGGGCTTCGACATCATCTATGCGACCGTGGATGAGGAGTTCGACCGCGCCGCGGGCCTGCACTCGATGCCCGCGTGGCTGGGCCGCGGGCGGGCGCTGCGGGTGTCGATGGCGCTGCACCTGTGCGCGTTCGCGACCCTGGCCGCGCTGATCTGGGTCGCGCTGCCGGGCGCGCTGCCGTGGGTGTTCGCCGCGGTGGTGGGTGGGCTGCTCGTCCTGGAGCACCGGCAGGCCGCGCGCGTGAACCTCGCATTCTTCCACGTCAACGCGGTGCTCGGGTTCGTCGTGCTGGGGCTGGTGGCGGCAGGCGTGGTAGGCGCGTGAGCGAAACGGCGCCGCGCCGCACCGTCGTGGCGATCACCGGCGCCTCGGGCGGCGCGTTCGCCGTGGAGTTCCTGCGGCGTTGTCCCGGCGAGACGTTCGTCATCCTCTCGCGCTGGGGCGCCGAATCGCTGCGTCTGGAGACCGGCTTCACGCCCGACGATCTCGCGCCGCTGGTCACCCGCATCTTCCCCGACGACGATCTCGCCGCTGCGCTCTCCAGCGGCTCGAACGCGTGGGACGCCTACGTGATCGTGCCGTGCAGCGTCACCACCTTGTCCAAGATCGCCTGCGGGTTCGGCGACACGCTGGTCACGCGCGTGGCGCAGGTGGCGCTCAAGGAGCGGCGGCGCTTCGTGGTGGCGGTACGCGAGACGCCGCTGTCGTCGATCCACCTGCAGCACATGCTGACGCTCTCGCAGGCCGGCGCGACGATCATGCCGGTATGCCCGCCGTTCTATCGCGGCATGACCGATCTCGGCGACGTGACCGCGGGCTACGCGGCGAAGTTGCTCGGCGCGATCGGGGTGCATGGTGAGGGCGGGTGGCGCGCGGGGGAGTTGGCGCCGCCGGCGGATTTCGAGTAGACCGCATTCCTGTCGGAGATGGATCGATGATGCGTCGTGCCCGCCTGGTGTCGGCTGTGTTGTTGTGCGTGTTCGCGTTCGTGATCGGTCCGACCGCGCACGCCGCGGACGCGCTGCCGCCCGCCGCGGCGACGGTCCACGCGGCGCGCCTCGCCGCGCGCGAGGCCCTCGCCCACACGCCGCCGGCCGACACGCTGCGGCGCGCGGACCTGCTGCTGCAACTCGGCGAACCCGAGTCGGTGCTCCGACTGCTCGCGCGCGATGCGCGGCGACCTGCCGCGACCGCGGTGCATGTGGTCGAGGCGGGACGCCGGCCCTTCGGGGTCCGCCTGCGCCTGGCGCAGGCGCTGGTGCAGCGGGATGATCTTGTCGAGGCGCGGCGCGCGCTGGCCGCGCTGGATGCGCAGTCGCCGGACGACCCCGCGCTGATCCGCCTGCGCACCCGCGTGCTGCTGGCCACCGACGACCTCGCGCGGCTCGACACCACCAGCGCCGCCGGCCTCGCGCGTGGGAACGCCGCCGCGCGTCCCGCCTATCTCGCCGCGCGCGGCGCGCTGCTGCGCGCGCTGCTGCGCTGGCCCGAGGCCGAGTCGCTGTATCAGGCGACGCGCGCCGCGTCACCCGGCGGCCCCGACGCCGCCACCGCCTTTGCCGGGCTCGCGGCGGTGCGCTACCACGCGCGCGATTACGCGGGCGCCGCGGCGTTGTACGACTCCGCGCTCGCGCGTCCGCCGATTTCCTCGGCCACGCTCGTCGGCCTGGTCGACGCACTGGTACGCCTGGGCCGCGTGCAGGAGGCGATCGCCCTGTTACGCGAAGGGGAAGCGCTCGACCCGTGGAACGAGGACGTCCACTACTGGCTGGGCAACGGCTACACCGACGTCAACTACGCGCAGTTGCCGGCGCGTGTGCCCGGCGCCTTCCCCGCCGCCACCGACAGCGTGACGCGCCGCGCCCTCGCCAGCTTTCGCGCCGACCTGGTCGCCGGCCGCGCGCCGGAGGCCGGCCTGCGCGCCTTCGCCGCAGCGCATCCCGCGCTTGCCGAGCCGTGGTCGCTGCTCGGGTCGCTGCTGTGGACACAGCATCGCAGCGACGAGGCCGCCGCCGCGTATCGCGAATCGTTGCGCCGCTGTGCACTCTACGGCCGCGCGCACAACGGGCTGTCGAAGGCGCTCGAACAGAAGCGGCTGGCCGCCGACGTCCACGCCGCCGCCGCCGAGTCCGCCTTCGCCGCCGCGCCGACGCCGCAGATCGCCGGCCTCGACAGCTTCGTGCTGAACTGGCGCGCGCTCACCCCGCGGGTGCAGAAGCGCGTGGCGCTCAGCGTCGAGCCATGGGCGGCATTCGTGCCGGTGCTGGTGGCCAGCGGCGCGACGTTCTACATCAAGCCGCTGTACGAACTGCTCAGCGAGTGCCCGCGCCTCGAAACCCTGCGCGACCAGCGCATCTCGTACGACTCGCGGCTGTGGGACGACGTGCGCGGCTGCGGCGGGCACAACACGGTCACCGGGGTCGAGGACGTCGAGCGCACCGTGCTCGGGCGCTACAACACGGTGCTGCACGAACTGTCGCACCAGGTGCACGGCGTCTTCCCGCCGGACGAAGCGCGGGTGGTGGACGCCGACTACGCCGCCGCCAAGGCGCGGCAGGCCGCCGGCGCCGACGCGTTCGTCTCACGCTACCAGGCCTCCAGCGTCCACGAGTATTTCGCCGAGGGGATGAACAGCTACAGCACGCCGCGACGCGACGCGTACGACACGCGCGACATCACGCGCGAGCGGCTCGCCGCGCGCGACACCGCGCTGGTGCACCTGATCGAGCGCTACATGCAGGTGCGCGACGCATCGGTTTACTACGCGCCCGCGCTGACCTCCGCGGCCGGCAATGACCTCGGCGATGGAAAGACCTCGGAGGCGTTGCGCAAGCTCGACGCCGCCGCGCAACGCGGCGCGCACGACGAGGCGACGCTCACCACACTCGCCACCGCGCAGATGTACAACAGCGCGCCCGGCGAGGCCCGCCGCATCGCGCAGCAGGCCACGGCGGAGTATCCGCTGAGCGCCGACGCGGCGGTGGCCGAGGCCGACGCCGCCTACCTGCAGGACGGCGATCTCGCCTCGGCGCTCGAGGTGCTGACCCGCGCGTCCACCCGCATCACCGGCGACGAGGCCGCGAAGGTCGACCGCGCGCTCGCCCAGACCAACCTCAAGGCCGGCTATCTCGATGACGCCATCGTCTGCGCCCAGCGCGCGCGCGCGCGCCAGGCCGACGACCCCACCGCGCTGTGGCTGATCGGCGAGGCGCACTCGCTGGCCGGGCGTATCGACAGCGCGCGGGTGGCGTTCCGCGCCGCGCTCGCAGTGCGCAGCGGCATCGTCGACCTCCGCCTCGCCTACGCCGATGCATTGCTGCGCACCGGAGATCTCGCCGCCGCCGACTCGCAGATCGCCGAGGCGCGGCTGCTGGCGCCGGATCTGTACACGGTCAAGACCTATGCGGCGTGGAGCGATCTGCTGCACGGGCACGCGCGCGAGGCCGGCGAGGCGCTGCACGAGATCGTGAAGGCGCAGCCGTGGTACGACACCGCCATCCTGCTGCGCGCGCAGTGCTGGATCGAATCCGGCATCAACGCGCAGGCGGCGGTCGAGAACTGCACGCAGTTCCTCCGCCGCGGCAGCGCGCACCTGCCGCCGCGCTACCGGTACATCAAGGACACCTCGAGTTGGGTGATGGTGGGCGAAGCCACCGCCGCCGACCTGACGCTCGCATACGACGGGCTGATTCGCGACGGGGAAAAAGCCGGCCACGCCGCCGACGCCTCCGCGTCGCGCGTGAAGCGCGCCGCGCTGCTGCTCTTCGCGCCGTAGCCGCGCGAATCGCGCCGTCCATCGTGCATCCTGCACGCCGCCGCCCGCGGCAGCGGCCACTCTGCACGCCGCGGCGGCTCGTCCGTGTCGCCGTATTGCCTGTCCCCATGCGCTTTTTGCGGCCTGCGCCGGTTGGCATGCGCCGTGCACTGGTT
>JBKJUD010000051.1:0-3873 GCA_046590735.1 Candidatus Eiseniibacteriota bacterium
GCCGACGTAGAGCAGGCCCTCGACCTTCGGCGACTCGCTGAGTGAGACCGTATTGCCGTAGAACGAGGTCGAGGCGTTCTTCGCGTTGGCGTCGATGCCCCACACGCGCCCGGCCACCTTCAGCGTGTTGCGGTCGATCTGGCGCGTGAGGTCCGGACTGATCGCGGTCCACGACTCGCCGCGGTCGTCGCTGCGCCACAGCCGCTGCGAGCCATAGTAGATGCGGGTGTGCGAGTGCGGCGAGATCAGCAGCGGCGAGTCCCAGTTCCAGCGCTGCGGCGCGTCGCCCGGTTCGGGCTGCGGCTGGATGCCCAGGTTTTCGCCGTTCTTGCGGTCGAAGCGCACCAGCTCGCCGTTCTGCGCCTCGCAGTAGACGATGTTGGGATCGGTGGGATCGACCGCCACCGCGAAGCCGTCGCCGCCGGTGGTGATGAACCAGTCACTGTTCATCCCGCCGTTGGTGGTGATGGTCCGCGAGGGGCCGCCGAGCGTGTTGTTGTCCTGCGTGCCGCCGTAGACCGTGTAGAACGGCGTGCCGGTGTCGACCGCGACCTTGTAGAACTGGGTGAGCGGCAGGTTCGCGAAGAACGACCAGTTGGCGCCACGGTCGAAGGATTCGTACGCGCCGCCGTCGCAGCCGGCGCGCAGGTGGTCGGTGTCGTCGGGGTCGATCCACAGCGCGTGATTGTCGACGTGCTTGGAGCGCTCGCCGACGTTCGCCCAGGTCTTGCCGCCGTCCTGGGACGCCTTCATCCAGGTGTCCATCGAGTACACACGATCGACATTCTTCGGGTCGCAGATCAGCTCGTTGTAATACTGCGGGCTCGACGACATGTAGCCGTTGCGCTTCTCCCAGTTGGCGCCGGCATCGGTGGAGCGGAAGATGCCGCCGGACTTGTTCGCCGCCTCGCAGATCGCGTAGACGACGTTCGGGTCGGCCGGCGAGACGGCGATGCCGATGCGGCCGAGTTCCGCGTCGGGCAATCCGTTCGACAGCTTGGTCCACGTCTTCCCGCCGTTGGTGCTCTTGTGCAGCCCGGAGCCGGGGCCCCCGTTGATCAACGTCCACACGCGGCGGTGCCGCTCGTAGGCGGAGGCGTAGATCACGTCGGGGTCGCGCGGGTCGAAGGCGAGGTCGCTGACGCCGGTGCGCTCGTCGATGACCAGCGCCGGCAACCACGTCTTGCCGCCGTCCGTGGTCTTGTACAGGCCGCGCTCGCCGCCGGTGCGCCACAGCGGGCCCTGCGCGGCGACGTACACCACGTCGCTGTTGCGCGGGTCGACGAGGATCTTGCCGATGTGCTCGCTGGTCTTCAGCCCGACGTTCTTCCACGAATTGCCGCCGTCGGTCGACTTGTAGACGCCGTCGCCGTAGCCCACCGAGCGCTGGCTGTTGTTCTCGCCGCTGCCCACCCACACGACGAGCGGATTGCGCGGGTCGATGGTGATGCAGCCGATCGAATAGGACGCCTGGCTGTCGAATACCGGCTTCCAGGTAATGCCGGCGTTCACTGTCTTCCACACCCCGCCGCAGGCCGCCGCGACGAACCAGTTCGCCTTGTCCTGCGGGTTCACGGCAAGGTCGACGACGCGTCCGGAGACCAGCGCGGGCCCGAGCGCGCGGAATTTCAAACCGCTGAAGGTCGACGCGCGAAACAGCGAGTCCGGGCCGGCGGGGGTGGCGGCCTTGCCCTTGGCGTGCGCCGCGCCGGGCAGCGTGAGGAACAGGGCGAGAAGCGCCAAGCGGCGCAAGCGTGGATGGGTCACGAGACGGTCTCCTGGAGACAGGATGGCACGGGGCGAGGGGCACCGGTCGCGACCGGGCCCGACAGGCAAGCCGGGGAATGAGAATCCCGACCGTACCCCACTGTCAAGCTGCACGCGTGCCGGGGGCCTCGAAATGGTGTGGGGCGTCGGTTGACACCCCCGCCCCGCGCTGACTAGGCTGCGCGCCATGGCTGCCAACGAATTCTCGTTCGACATCGTCTCCAAGGTCGACATGCAGGAAGTGAAGAACGCGGTCTCCATGGCGCAGAAGGAGATCATCGCCCGCTACGACTTCAAGGGCGTGACCGCGGAAATCGAGCTGACCACCGATCCCGAGGGCTTCACCCTGCTGGCGCAGGACGAGATGAAGCTCAAGGCGCTCGTCGATGTGCTCGAGGGCAAGTTGTTCAAGCGCAACATCTCGTTGCACGCGCTCGAGTACAAGGATCCCGAGCCGGCCACCAAGGGCGCGCTGCGCCAGACCGTGCTGCTCAAACAGGGCATCGAGCGCGACGTGGGCCGGCGCATCGTGCAGTTGGTCAAGGACGCCAAGCTGAAGGTCCACGCGCAGATCCAGGACGAGCAGGTGCGCGTCAGCGGCAAGGCGAAGGACGACCTGCAGAAGGTGATGGCCTTGGTGAAGGCGGAGATCACCGACACGCCGATCCAGTTCACCAACTACCGGTAGCCGGCATGCGCTATCTCGTGGAGCGCGCGCTCAACGCCGCGCAGCTCGCCGGCGCGACGTACGCCGACATCCGCGTGGTCGCCTCGCGCGCCGAGGCGGTGCAGACCAAGAACGGCAAGGTGGCGGCGGTGACCGACACCCAGTCCGTCGGGTTCGGGGTCCGGGTCATTGCCGACGGCGCGTGGGGCTTTGCCGCCAGCGCCGATCTCAGCGCCGCGGAAGCCGAGCGCGTCGCGCGGCTCGCGGTGGAGATCGCGCGGGCCTCGGCGCGGGTGCGGCGCGGGCCCGTGGTGCTGGCCCCGGTCGCGCCGCAGACCGGTGCCTGGGTGGCCCCGCACCTCATTGACCCGTTCACTGTCCCGCTCGCCGACAAGCTCGCCGTGCTCGCCGCGGCGGACGCCGAGATGCGCCGCATCGACGGCGCGACCGTCGCCGAGGGTTCGATCCACGCCTGGGACGACCGCAAGACCTTTGCGTCGACGGAAGGCGCGTATCTCGAGCAGCGCATCGTGCAGGTGGGCGCCGGCATCAAGGTCACCGCGGTGCGCGACGGCGAGGCGCAGGTGCGCAGCTATCCCTGCAGCTTCGGCGGCCAGTTCGAGACCCGCGGCTACGAACTCGTGCACGCGCTCGACCTGCCCGCCCACGCCGCGCAGACTGCGAGCGAGGCGGTCGCGTTGCTCAGCGCGCGGCAGTGTCCGCCCGGCGTCACCGACATCATCCTCGATGGCTCGCAGGTCTCACTGCAGGTGCATGAATCCTGCGGCCACCCCATCGAACTCGATCGCGTGCTCGGGCACGAGGCGAACTTCGCGGGCACGTCGTTCCTCACGCTCGACAAGGTGGGCACGCTGCAGTACGGCTCGCCGATCGTGCACCTGGTCGCCGACGCCACCACGCCCTTCGGCCTGGGCAGCTTCGCGTGGGACGACGAGGGCGTGCCGGCCGCGCGCGCCGACATCGTGCGCGACGGCCTGTTCGTCGGCCACATGACCTCGCGCGAAACCGCGGCGCTGATCGGCGCGCCGGCCTCCAACGGCACCATGCGCGCCGAGAGCTGGGCGCGCCTGCCGCTGATCCGCATGACCAACGTGAATCTCGAACCCGGCACCTGGACGTTCGAGGACATGCTCGCCGACACCGACGACGGCGTGTACATGGCCACGAACCGCTCGTGGTCGATCGATGACAAGCGCTACAACTTCCAGTTCGGCTGCGAGGCGGCGTGGGAAATCAAGGGCGGCAAGCTGGGCGCGCTGCTCAAGAACCCGACCTACACCGGCATCACGCCGGAGTTCTGGAATCGTTGCGATGCCATCGGCAACGCCGACACCTGGCGCATCTGGGGCGCGGCGCCCTGCGCGGTGCGCCCGACTTGCATCGGCTGGCCCTTGCCGCAGTTCGGCGTGCCCCAGATG
>JBKJUD010000001.1:0-4248 GCA_046590735.1 Candidatus Eiseniibacteriota bacterium
GGCGTGCGATCCGCGGGAACACGCCGAGCTGGCGGGGCGCGTGCGCGGCAGCAGGCTCGCGCTGGCGCCGCGAAGCCGCGTACCGCCAGCACCGGCGCCAGCGCGAGCCTGCTGCCGCGCACGCGCCCCGCCAGCTCGGCGTGTTCCCGCGGATCGCACGCCACGCGCACCGTCGCCCCCGCGGCAGCCAGCGCTTCGCCGACCGCGAGGAACTGTGCCTCCGGCCACCGCTTCGTGCCGCGCCCGCCGGTGTGCAGCACCACGCGCGGCGCGGACGCCTCACTCCATCTGCGCGCACCGGCCTCGCGCTCGTGCGGCGCGAGCACGAGCCGCGTGTCGGCGTCGGCCGCCGGAACCGGGATGCCGCATCCGCGCAGCAACTCGCGATACACGCGGGGCCGCGGCCACCGCGCGCCGGCGGCGGGCGCGGCCACGAGACGGTTGCAGAAGCGCCCCTCCGCGCCACGCGCAAACCCCACGCGCCACGGCGCGGAGGTGGCGCGCGTGAGCAGCGCATCGGTGGTCGAGAACGCATGGGAGTGTGAGGCATCGAGTGCGAGGTCGATCCCTGCCGCTCGCAGCCGCCGCACCAGCCGCGGCAACGCGCGGGGCGAGCGCCACAACGCCACGCGGTCGACGGCGATGACCTCGTGCACGAGAGGATCGGCGTCCAGCACGTCGCTGAACGCCGCCGCGGCCACCACGCTGAGCCGCATGCCGGGCCACGCTGCGGCCAGCGGCGCGAACAGCGTGGTGACGGTGAGCAAGTTGCCGAGCCGGGGATCGGTGCGGATCACCGCCACGTGCGGCGGCCGGTCCATCGGCAGACCACGATCAGCGCGCACGGGCAAGCAGCGCGGCGCGCCCCACGCGAGCAGGCGCTCGCGCGCGGCGCGCGCGGCGGTCATCGCGCCGCCCACCACGCGCGCGCCGCAAACAGCGCGAACAGCAACGCGGTGGTCTGGAACGTGCGCCGCTCGCTGCGCCACGCCATCGTCAGGTCGCCCACCTCGCCCCCGGCGCCGGACCACCGGCGCGCGCGCACGCCGAAGCGCGGCACCGACGCGCGATAGGCGTCGTAGTCCTCGCCGAATAACTCCCGCAATCGCGATTCCTCGACCCGCACGATGAAGCCGTATTGCACCGCGAAGGCCACGAGCACGGCGAGCAGCATCCACGGCATCCAGGCGTGGGCGAGCACGACGAATCCCGCGGTCATCAGCAGGTTGCCCAGATAGAGCGGATTGCGCGTGTGCGCATACGGACCGCTGGTAACCAGGCGCGGCGCGCCCACCTCGCGCGTACGGGTCGCCGACCCGGCGTGCGACACGCCCCAGAGGCGCACCGCCTCGCCCGCGAGCACCAGGAGGGTTCCCGCACACACGCTGCGCAGCGTCGGATGCGCGCCGACGAGCGCGGCGAGCACCAACGGGATCGGCGTGTAGCCGCGCAGCTTGAACAACCAGGTCCCCACCGCGCGCGTCCACGGCTCGGACATCGTCGTGACGGCGCGCTCAGACGGCATGACGTGATGCCAGCACGGCGCCGACGGTGCGCGCGACGATGGTGACGTCCAGTCCCCAGGACCAGTGCTCGACGTAGTAGAGATCGTACAGGGTGCGCTCCTCGAAGTTGGCGTCGCCGCGCAGGTCGTGGATCTGCGCCCATCCGGTCATCCCGCTCTTCACGCGGTGGCGGACGAAGTAGTCGGGGATCGCGCGCTCGAGATCAGCAACGAACGTCGGCCGCTCGGGCCGCGGTCCCACCAGGCTCATCTCGCCGCGCCAGACATTCCACAGCTGCGGCAGTTCATCAAGCGAGAAGCGCCGCAGCACCGCCCCCACGCGGGTGCGCCGCGGATCCTGCGCGATGGCGCGCTGCGGCTGCCCATCGGCCTCGGCGTCGACGATCATGGTGCGGAACTTGTGGATGGCGAAACGCCGCAGGTCGCGCCCGATCCGCTCCTGCGAGTAAAACACCGGGCCCGACGAATCCACCCGGACCAGCAGCGCGCACAGCGCGAAAACCGGGGCCAGCGCGAGCAACAGGACGCCGGCGACCACTAGGTCGACAACGCGCTTGGCGGCGATTTTCCAGCCCGCGAGTGGCGATTCGCGCAACCCGATCAGCGGCACGCCGGCCATCGAGGTGATCACCGGATGCGCCGGCAGCGCGTCGACGATCTCTGGCACGAACTCGATGTCGACGCCCGCCGCGTGCAGCCGCGCCAGGCGCGCGGGCAAATCCGGCGCACTGGCCCACGACGACGCCACCAGCAGGTGATTGAGCCGATGCGCCTCGACCAACGCTTCCAACTCGTGCAAGGGGCCGAGCAGCGGAGGCTCCGGCACGCGGCGTCCGATCGGCGCCGCCGCTTCGCCGATCACGCCGCAGAACCGGTGCCCCACCGGCGCATGCCGCATCAGGTCGCGCGCGAGGTACGACGCCATCGGCCCGGTGCCGGCAACCGCCACGCGCGTCCACGGCTCGCGGACCGCGCGGCGGAGGCCCCAGGCGGCCAGTCGTCGCAGCGCGATCACCGCACCCCAGCCCGCCAACCAGGTCAGGGGCACCACCACGCGGCTGAAGCTGAAGCCGCGATAGAAGAACGTGAGCCCGCCGGCCAGCAGCGTGGCGACCAGGCTCGCGCGGCTGATCGCCGCGATGTCGCCCTCGGCGCGGCGGCCGCGCGCATCGTACAGCCCGGCAGCGCGAAAGCTGAGCGTCCACAGGAGACCGAGCGCGAGACCCGCGAGCAGGTAGGCGCCGGCCGATGGAATCCCCTTGGTCACCGGCACCCACTGCACCAACGGCGAGTGAAAGCGAACGGCGTACGCCGCCATCACGCCGGCGAGCGTGGCGCACATGTCGAGCGTCCACCACAGCGCGCTCAACTGGAGCAGGCGCAGGCGGCGCTCGGTACGCGCCAGCGAGACCGGGATCGCGCTCATCCCTGCGGCCCCGCACCTTGGCGTCGCGCGCCGCCGCTCGATGTATAGCCCGGCACGCAGCGCCGCAGGGATTCCTCGAAGCGCGCCTGGAAGGCCGCCTTCGCGTACGGCGCCGCCTCGCGCCGCGCCAGCGCCGCGTCGATGCGCACCGCGTCCACGCGGGCCAGCGCCGCGACCAGCGCGTCGACCGTCTGCTCGCCGAAGAACACGCCGGTCACGCCCTCGCGCACCGTCTCGCGCGCGCCGCCGCGGTCGAACGCGACGACCGGCGTCCCGCACGCAATCGCTTCCAGCGGCACCAGACCGAAATCCTCCTCGCCGGGAAACACCAGCCAGCGCGCGTGCTGCAGATACCGCACGACCTCCGCCTGCGAGGCCCAGCCGACGAACTGCGTCTCCGGCCCGGCGCGCCGTGCGAGCCGCGCGCGTTCGACGCCCGTGCCGATCACCACCAGCCGGCGGCCGCTGCGGCACGCCGCGTCCACCGCGAGGTCGACGCGCTTGTACGGGACCAGCGCCGAGAGCACGACATCGTACCCCTCGCCGCGCGGTGACGGGTCGGCTGCGGGTTGGAACAGCGCGGTGTCGATCCACATCCCGATGACCTCGCTGTCGCGCCCGTACGTGGACTGGATGCGGCGGCGCACGTTCGCGCAATCGGTGAGGAACGCGGTGACGCGCGGCACCGTGCGCACATCCCAGCGGCGCAGCGCGGCCGCGAGGGCGGGCATCACGGCGCGGGTCAGCGGTCCTGCGACCTGCGGGCCCCAGTAGGCATCGTACATGTCCCACACGTAGCGCATCGGGGTGAAGCAGTAGCAGACGTGGACGGCTCCCGGCGCGACGCGCACCCCCTTGGCCACGCAGTGGCTCAGGCTGATCACAAGGTCGTAGCCACTCAGGTCGAACCGTTCGATGGCCGCGGGAAACAGCGGCAGGTAGCGCTGGTGACGGCGGCGAGCGCCCGGCAGGCGCTGGATGAAGGAGGTATGGATAGGCCTGTCCTCGATGAGCGGGCTCACCGTGCCGGGGTGGTGCACAAGCGTGTAGATCGGCGCGTCCGGGAAGAGTTCACACACTGCTTCCAGGCACTTCTCGCCCCCGCGCATTCCGGTCAACCAGTCGTGTACCAACGCCACCCGCATGGGCGGGGAGTCTAGCGGGGTGGGCGTCGTGCCACAACCGGAACCACCGCGCAGACCCTGCGCGAGTTCGACGGCGGGGGTGCCGATAGAAGACAGGCGGAGGCATCCCCCCACCGCTTCCGGTCGTCGAAGCTCGCGAACCCGGCGCCCCG
>JBKJUD010000201.1:0-2752 GCA_046590735.1 Candidatus Eiseniibacteriota bacterium
CAACGCGCTGCGCTGGGCCTTCTTCGCGCGCGCCGTGCTCGCCGCCAGTGCGGCGCTCGGGCTCGAGGCCGACATCTTCCACGCCAACGATCACCAGACCGCGCTGCTGCCGGTGTACATGCGCACGGCGCTGCGCGAGAGCCCGGAAGTGCGCCGCGCGGCGAGCGTGCTCTCGTTGCACAACATGGGCTATCAGGGCGTGTACGCCTCGGGATCGCTGGCCGGCGCTGGCTTCCCCGACGACCTGTTCACCGCGCTCGGGCCCTTCGAGTTCTACGGCCAAGTCAACCTGCTCAAGGGCGGCGTGTGGTTCGCGGACATGCTCACCACGGTGAGTGAGCGCTACGCGCAGGAGATCCAGTCCTCGCGCGAATATGCTTACGGTCTCGAGGGCCTGCTGCAGACGCGCGGGCACGACCTCGTCGGCATCGTCAATGGCGTCGACTACACGGTGTGGGATCCGCGCGTCGATGCGCACCTGCCGGCGCGCTACACCGCCGCCGACCTCGGCGGCAAGTGGCAGAGCAAGCTCGAACTGCTCAAGCGCGCCGGCCTGCCGGAAGCGCGCATCCATGCGCCGGTGTTCGGCATGGTGACGCGCCTGGTGGGCCAGAAGGGACTCGACCTGCTGGGCGAAGTCGCCGAGCAGTTGCTCGCCGAGGACGTCACGCTGATCGTGCTGGGCAGCGGCGCCTCCGAGTACCAGGAGATGCTGACCGGCCTCGTGCGCCGCTTCCCGGAGAAGGTGGCCGCCGAGTTCAGCTTCAACGACCCGTTGGCGCATCTCATCGAGGCAGGGTCGGACTTCTTCCTGATGCCCTCGAAGTACGAACCGTGCGGGCTGAACCAGCTCTACTCGCTGCGCTACGGGACGATTCCCGTCGTGCGCGCCACCGGTGGCCTCGCCGACACCATCGAGGAATGGAACGGCGATGCGGGCACCGGCACCGGCTTCCTGTTCGAGCCGTACACCGCCGAGGCGTTGTGGCAGGTGATCGAGCGGGCGCTCGCCGCGTGGAAATTCCCCACCGCGATCGACCTGCTCCGGCGCAACGGCATGGCGCAGGACTTCTCGTGGAGCCGCTCGGCGACGCGCTACGAGATGGTGTATCGCTGGGCGCTCGAGCGCCGCGGATTCTCCGCGCGCACCGACGCCGGCGCCGTGGCCGAAGTCTGAGCCGCACGTCCCAGAGGCCGGAGGAGACGCAGTGGGAACCAATCTCGAGAACACCGCCAAGGGCGCGAGCGCCGGGCGCAACGCGATGCGTGGCGCCATCCTGCTGCTCGTGCTGGCCGGCATCCTCGGCTCCATCTACGCGGTGGCCCGGCATCGCAAGCCGGCCATGACCCCCGAGGAGATGGTCACCACCCAAGGCGACACCCGCGAACACGGGCCCACCCTGGCGGAGGAGCAGGAAGGGGCGACCGGGCTGAAGGCCCCCGCGCCGGGCGGACAGGCCGGCGGCGCGGCGGGGAAGTCGATGGCGTCCGACGACCAGCCGCACCCCCCAACGCACTACTCGGCCCTGCCCGGCGTCGAGATCAGTTCGTTCCCGCTGTCCACACAGCAGCACATCCTCGAACGCGCCAACAAGATGCACTGCACCTGCGACTGCAAGATGACCCTGGCCGAGTGTCGCAACGAGGATTCGACCTGCCGGCACAGCCTGGCGGAGGTGGCCGCCCTGGTCGCCGAGGAGGCGCGCAAGGACATTGCCAGCGGCCTGATCACCGACTAGGCGCGGGCCGCCGCCGCGGGGAATCCCCCGCGCATGACAGGGAAAGCCAGGTGGGAGGGAATGCGCGTTCGCGGGCATTCCCTCCCACCGTTCTTGGAGGCGGGAGAGGGCGCCGCCGATAGTTTCCCCTGACCACGCGGATGGGCCGGGCCCGTCCCGCGGCCGCACGCCACGCCAGGCGGTCGGCCGCGCGCACTTCACTCAAGGCAGAGTCCATCCCCTGTGACACGACCCTCTTCTTCCCCAGTGACGACGTGGATGGATTCCCCGCGACCGCCCGCCATGTACGGCGGCGCCGCCGGCGCGGCGCTGCGCGGGACCCCGGAAAGCGCGCCCGCGGCCGAGATCGTCGCGCGCCGTGCCCGTCTCGCGCTCGTCGCCCCGGCGCCGACGCAGCCCGCGCAGCCCGGGAGAGCCCGCCCAGGTGCCGTGTCCGAGGCGACGGAGGGCCTCCTGCGCCTCGCGCTGCCCCGGGGCGTGCGTCTGCCCGCGGTGCAGGATCGCTGGTCCGGACGGTTCCTCGCCGTGATGGTGCTGGCGACCCTCGCGCCCTGGTCGGCGGCGTTCGCACTGCATCGCTCGCTCGATGGCGGTACGGGGTTGCAGCTGGTGGCGGCGGCGCTCGGGTCGGGCATCGCCGCGTTGCTCGTCCGCGATGCACGCGCCACCCGCGTCCATCGCAGGCTGGAACACGAATACTCCCAATTCTTCGCCCTGTCGCCTGACCCGCTGTGCGTGCTCACCGTGGCGGGCACCCTGCAGCGTGCCAACCCGGCCGCGGCCGCGCTGCTCGGCGTCGCGGGCGGCGCGCTGCACGGCGCGAGCTGGTTCGCCTTCGTCCATCCCGAGGATGCGCCGGCGCTACGGGAGGCCTGGGCGAAACTGCTCGAGACCGGCAGCAACATCAGCATCGAGGTCCGCTCCGGCGCACGGTCCGGCGGCGAGGTGTGGTTGCAATGGAATCTCGCCAGCTCGCCGGCGCAGGGCGTGGTGTTCGCGGTCGCCCGGGATGT
>JBKJUD010000241.1:0-5278 GCA_046590735.1 Candidatus Eiseniibacteriota bacterium
TGTTGCGCGACGGCGCGCAGATCCATGTGGCCGGCCGGCCGCGCAGCGGCGGCGAGCGCGGTCGGAGGGAGCGGCACGGTGGCGGACGCGGCATCCGCGGCGCGGCGCGCCCGCACCCGCGCCAGCGCCTCGTGCAGTCGAGCGCGGCTGAAGGGCTTGAGCAGGTAATCCACCGCGTGCACGTCGAAGGCGCGCAGCGCGTATTCATCGTACGCCGTGCAGAACACCACCGCCGGCGGGTCCTCGAGCAGCTCCAGCACCTCGAAGCCATCGAGCTTGGGCATCTGCACGTCGAGGAACAGCAGGTCGGGCCGCAGCTCGCCGACACGCTTCACCGCGTCGAAGCCGTTCGCGCACTCGCCCACCACGTCCACGCCGGCCTCCGGCGTCAGGTATTCCCGCAGCAGCGCGCGCGCCGGCGGCTCGTCGTCGACGATCACGGCGCGCAACAGGATCTCGGTCATCGGATCATCTCCCCGGCCGTTTCGTCCACCGGCAGCGACAGCGCAACGCGGAAGCGTGCGCCTTCATGAAACACCTGCATCTCGGCGTCGCGCACTCCGGTGCCCTGCAGGCGGCGCCGCACGTTCTCCAAGCCGACGCCCTCGCCGCGCAAGCGCGGCGCGTCATCATCGACCGGGTTCTCCACCTCGATCCGCACGACGTCCCCGTCTCGCCGCACGCGCAGCGCGATCGTCCCGCCGTCCAGGCGTTGCGCCACGCCGTGCTTCACCGCGTTCTCGACCAGCGGTTGCAGCAGCAGCGGCGGCACCGCGCAGCCGATGGCGTCGTCGTCGATGTCGCGCTCGATGCGCAGTCGGTCGCCGAAGCGCACCTGCTCGATGCCGAGATAGTGGTCGACCAGCGCGAGTTCGTCGCGCAGCGGCACGACGCGGCGCGCGCCCAGGCGCAGCGTGTGCCGCATGAAGTCACCGAGGCGCTCGCACATCCGCCGCGCACCCTCCGGGTCCGTGCCGATGAGCGCATTGATCGAGTTGAGGCTGTTGAACAGGAAGTGCGGGTCGATCTGCGCGCGCAGGGCCCGCAGCTCCGCTTCGCGCGCGCCCACCTGTGACTCCAGCGCGCGGCGCTCCGCGGCGTGCGAGGCCTCCACCGCGAGGAACAGGTAGTGCACGAGCACGGAGAGCGCGTACAGCGGCAACCCGGCGATGAACAGCACGGTGAGGTCGCTCACCAGCACCGCGCCGCGCGGTCCGATCCCCCAGGCAGTATCCAGCACGCGCGCCCACACGGAGCCCAGCACCACCCACACCACGCTCGACTGCAGAGCGGCGGCGGCCTGCACCAGAAGCGAGCGGCCCGCGCGCTCGCCGGCAAGCGGATTCGCGCGGCACACCCACCACGAGGCCAGGCACATGAACGCGTAGACCAGGCCCAGCGGCAACGCGAACGCCGCCACCTCGCGCCATGGCCGCACCGCGGCGGAGTGCAGTGCCACCATGAGGCCGCCGCCGCTGGCGAGGCCGGCGGCGGCCAGCAGGAACAGATGCCGGCGCCGCGCCAGGAAGGGATGCATCAGGCCGACGGCTCCGCGTCGGGATGACGGCCCGAGCGGTTCTTCACCTCGACGCCGCCCATGATGACGATGCCGCGCACCACCAGCGTGGTGACCGCTGGCCCCAGCGGCGGCAGCGAGGTGTCGACCACGCCACCCATGATCGGCGAAGCCTCGACGTCCACCTTCCAGTCGCGCGGCACGATGATCTCGATGCCGCCCCACCAAGTGAACACGTCGACGTAGACCTTGTCCGCGGCGCCGCGCGCGTAGCGCAGGTCGAGTTCGACCCCGCCCATCATCGCGGTGGCCTCGGCGCCGCGAAACGCCTGCGAGTGCACGCGCCGCTCCGCCGACCCCATCAGCGCGAGCAACGAGACGTGCGAGTCGTCCGGCACCGCCGGATCGTCCTGCACTTCACGCGCCCAGCTGCCGTCGACCTCCCGGACCGGCGTGCGCGAGCGCTTGAGCAGGCTCAAGCCCCCGGCGATCAGCAGCAGCGGCCACAGATGAAAGATATTCGTCTGGATGAGGCCGAGCGGCCGGAGCAGCAACAATCCGCCGATCACCAGCATGACGGTCCCGGCGGCGGTATCGCGCCGCGTGTTGTAGCCGCGGCACTTCGCGACCCCAAAGGCCACCAGGCCGAGCGGCCAGAACTGGATCACGCGGTCCGAGTCGATGCCCAGATTCAGGTTGTCCAGGGTCCACAGCACGCCCAGCCCCAGCAGGATGGCGCCGAGGATCGTGTGGCCGGTCACCTTCAGGCCGATCACGCGGCGCGGGCGGGGACGATCGCGGTCGTCGGGTGCGTCAGTCATTGTCGTATTCCCCATACTGGTCCGGGAGAAAGATGTTCGCCAGGCCGCGCGCCAGGATGCCGGCGCCGGCGGCGACGAGCGCGAGCGGCCAGCTGTTCGACCAGCCCAGCCCCATCCACCCGGTGGCGGCGACCCAGAACCAGGCGCCCAACAACGCCATCGTGACACCGCTTCCGATCCGGTGCGCGTCACGCGCGGTGACGATGCGCACGATGCCCAGCCCCACCACGATGAGGCCCCATCCCGTGTTCAGCCATTCCAAGGTGAGCCAGCGCGATTGGTGCGCCAGGAACATGACGCCCAGCGCGACCAGCACGAGGCCGAAGAACGAGGACTCCGCCCGATTGTGCAGGCGGCGCCGTGTGCGAGCAGCCATATGACCCTCCGCGACCTGTCAGCCGGGTCCGCCCCCATGGCGGCCGGCGCTGACGTACGCACGTGAAATCTACGGCCTGCCCGGCGGCAGGGCGCGAGAGTTTCGACCAGTAGCGGTTGTGGGTCGACGAGTGGCGCTCTCCCGCGTCCGGCGCCGCGCACGTCACGCGCCGCGGCAGAAGGGCGCGTGCGGCGATGCAGGAGTGCTACACTCCTCGCATCTGTCCGACTCGCGGATCTGGCGCATCCCGGGTCTGCCTCGGACCCTGCCGTGGAGGCCGAATTCCCGATGTCGGGACGCTCGCTCTGGCTGTCCATCCTGCTCGTGCTCGCAGCGACATGTTTCCCGGGGACGGGAAGCCAGGCGGCGACGCCCGGCGAATCGCGCGACCCCCGCCTGACCCGTGCGCGCGAGCTCGCCCTCGCCCTGCATCACGCGGAAGCAGAAAGCCTGGCCAGCGCAGTGCTGGCGGAGGCGACGCTGGCGGATGGCCCAGCCTCGGCGCGCGCGTGCGACGCGCTCGACGCGCTCGTCTTCACTCTGGTGCGCGGCCCGCGCGCGGGATCCGACGCTGCGCTGGCGGTGGTCCGCCGCGCGGTCGCCGCCCACCGCGCACGCGCGGACGACGATGCGGGGCTGGCCGCCCTGCTGCTCGACGCGGCCACAAGCTACCAGAAGCACGCCGACTTCGACTCCGCCGCCGTGCTTGCCGAGCAGGGACGGGACGCCGCGGCCCGCGCGCGTCCGCCGCAGCGCCCCATCGCCGCCCGCCTGTCGCTGCGTCTCGCCGACATCGAGGTCGCCCAGAACCAGTTCGCACGCGCCCGCGCGCACGCCGAGGCCGGCGTGGCGGCCCTCGACTCGGTGCCGGGCGTGGACTCGCTCGACGTGGCATTGGGAATGGGCGTGCTGGGCAAGGTGCTCTTGCGATTCGGGGACCAGGGTGATGCCGCCCGCCGCGCGCTCGAGCACTGCGTGGCCCTGCGCGAACGCCTGCAGGGAGTCGATCACCCCGACCTGATTGCGCCGCTGATGCACCTGGCAACCTCGTACTCGCTGTCGGGGGATGTCGATCGCGCGATCGCGACGGTGACCCGCGCCATCCACCTGTGCGAGACCCGCCGCCCCACGGACTACCCTCTGCTCGGCGCCGTCTACACGCAGGGAGCCGCGTTGGTCAGCGCGGGCGACGACTTTCCGGAGGCCGTGCGATTGGGGCGGCTCGGCGTCGCCGCGCGCGAGAAGGCCAACGGCCCCGAGCATCCCTTGACCGCCCGCGCGCTGATCGCGCTCGGCGCCGCGCTCGCGAACCTGGGCGACTTCGAACACGCGCTGGCGGTGATCGAGCGTGGCGTGGCGATCCAGCGCAAGGCCTTGCCGCCCGACGACCCGGATCTCGCCTACGGCATCAGCTCGCTCGCCTCCGTGCATCTCTCCCGCCAGGAGTGGACCGCCGCGCGCGATCTTTTCCGCGAAGCGACCGCGATCCGTGAACGGATCTCGGGTCCGGACAGCCCGGGACTGGCGTTCACGCTCGGCGGCGCGGCGGTGGCTGAGCAGGCGCTCGGCGACTGGGGGGGAGCGGTGGCCGCCCTGGAGCGCGTGGCGGACATCCAGGCCCGCCGCAACCCGCAATCCCTCGGACCGACCCTGGGCGACCTGTCGCTCGCCTACCTGCAGTCCGGTCGCATCGCGGAGAGCGTGGCCACCGCCGACCGTGGAATTGCGCATTGCGAGGCCATCTATGGCCCGGGCGGTGAGCGCACGCAGGAACTGCACCGTCTGCGCTCGGCGATCCTCTACCAGATCGGCCGCCGCGATGAGGCGTTGGCCGGCGCGCTGCTCGTCGAGCGCACCGAGCGCGAGCGCGTGCGGCTCACCGCGGCCCGCGTGTCCGAGCGGGAAGCGATCGCAGCGGTGAACACCCGGTCCAACGGCCTTCAGCTGGCGCTGACGCTCGCCGCCGACAGCGTGGGCGTCGCACCGGCCGGCCTCATCGCGGTGTGGGACGAACTGGTGCGCTCGCGTGCCCTGGTGTTCGACGTGCTCTCGGAACGGCGGCGCATCCTGCGCGAGGCGGGCGGAGAGTTCCGCCCGCAGGAGGAAGACCTCGACGCGGCGCGGGCGGCCCTGTCCGTCGCGCTGGTCCGGCCGCGGGCGCCGTCCGCGGGCGCCGAGTGGACCCGCGCGGTCGATTCGCTGCGCGCGGCGATGGAGGAGGCCGAACGCCGCCTCGGCGAGCGCAGCGCCGCACATTTCGCGCGCCACTCGCGTGGCGCGATCGGAATCGACGCGGTTCGCCAAGCGCTGCCGCCCGACGCTGCGTTGGTGTCCTTCGTGCGTTTCACCGCGCAGCGTCGGCCCAGCGCGCCCGCGGACGAGGCGGGGGAGGACGAGTACGTCGCGCTGGTGCTGGGCCCGGGGAGTCCGCAGGCGCAACTCGTGCGCCTCGGCCGCGCGGCGCCGCTGGAGTCGCGCCTCGATCGCTGGCTGGCCCTGCTCGGCGCGCCGCCGCCGCGCGCTGCCGGCCCGGCGCGTCGCGCGGCTGCGGACCTCGAACGTGCG
>JBKJUD010000420.1:0-3906 GCA_046590735.1 Candidatus Eiseniibacteriota bacterium
CACCGGACTTGAAGCAGGCGCTGTCAGACGCGATCAGCAGCACCTCCAAGGACGAGGGCTGGTCAAACCTCGCCGAAGTCGGCTCATACCTGAGCAGGCGCCACGCGGCGTTCGACCCCCGCGACTACGGCCACACCAAACTCAGCGAACTCGCACGGGCCGCGACGTACGTCGATGTGAAGGACGTCCCAACCGCGGCCGGCTTCGGCCGACTGTGGGTACGACTCGATCCACCACACGCTGGGTCGGCGCCGGGCGCTGCTCGTCCGGAGCAGTAGCGGCAGGGCGTGCCTCCCTGCCCGACCGCGCACCCTGGCGGGGTTGGCTAAGGTGTAGCCATGCAGGTCAACGTTCACCAGGCAAAGACGCGGTTGTCGGAGCTTCTGGTCGCCGCGGAGGCGGGCGAGGAAGTCGTGATCGCCCGCAACGGCGCACCGGTCGTGCGTCTGGTACCCGTCACAGCGGCCACGACGATCCGCCGTCCGGGATTCGCCGGGCCGGAACTGTGGATGAGCGACGACTTCGACGAGCTGCCCGGCGAGGTCGCCGACGCGCTCACGCGGGAGCCGTAACGCGCCGTCATGAGCTTGTTGCTGGACACGAATATCGTGCTCTGGTGGGCGCACGACGACGCGCGCCTCGGTGAGTCCCCGCGTCAGGCGATCGCAAGCGCCGAGCGGGTCTTTCTGAGCAGCGTTGTCGTGTGGGAGGTCGAGATCAAACGCGCACTGGGCAAACTGCGCACGGTCCCCGATCTCCGTGATCGCGCGTTGAAGCACGGCTTCACCGGGCTGTCGCTCACGCTCGACCACGCCGAGGTCGCCGGCCGACTCCCGCCGCACCACCGAGACCCGTTCGATCGGGCCCTCCTCGCGCAGGCGATCGTCGAGGGCATGACCCTCGTCACCGCCGACCAGGCGCTCTCCGCTTATGAGGTCCCGCTGCTCCGTGTATGACTGCGCCCGGCCGCGCCGTTCCGCGGCGCTCGCGGTGAGCACGGGGACGACCGCTCCGGACGAGCAGGGCCACCGGCGCTCGGGCTTCAGTGGAGGTCCATGCGCGGAGAAGAGTGTTGAGACTGAGTCTCAGACGTCGGCAACATGCCCGATAGAAAGTCGTCGCTTGGCCGGGACAGCTCCGACCGTCGGGTTACCGACGACGCGAGGCCGATCGCATTTTGCCCCTGCCGGCGAGTCGCCGCCAATCTGGGTGCGACGAACGTCGGCGTAGCCGACCTGTCCAACAAGAGCCTCTGGGACGTTGCCGACGAGCTGCGGGCCAACTCAGGACTGCAGGCATCCCAGTACGGCACCCCCGTGTTGGGCCTGATCTTTCTGCGGTTCGCTGACGCTCGCTTCACCGCTGCTCGCGACGCCATCGAGGCCAAGGGCACGGCTCATCGCCGGATCGGCCCGTCCGATTACCACGCTGAGCGCGTGATCTACCTGACCGAGGCCGCGAGGTTCAGCTCGCTGCTCCAGCTCCCGGATGGATCAGATTTCGGGCAGGCCGTCAACGAGGCGATGCGTGTCGTCGAGGAGCACAACCCAGACCTCGCCGGCGTGCTGCCGCGCTCCTACGCGGAGTTCGAGAACAGCACGATCGCGTCGCTCTTGCGGCACATCAACAGCTACACGAAGGACCTCGAGGGCGATGCGTTCGGGTTGATCTACGAGTACTTCCTGGCGAAGTTCGCCGTGGCCGAAGGGCAAGGAGCGGGCGAGTTCTTCACGCCTATGTCGATCGTCCGTCTGATCGTCGAGGTCATCGAGCCCTTCCACGGCCGGATCTTCGATCCCGCCTGCGGGTCGGGCGGCATGTTCGTGCAGTCCGCGCACTTCGTGGAGCGCCACAGCAACTCCGCCGGCGAGGAGCTCTCGGTCTTCGGGCAGGAGAAGACCGGGGCGACCGTGCGCCTCTCAAAGATGAATCTCGCCATTCACGGTCTGTCCGGTGAGATTCGCGAGGCCAACAGCTACTACGAAGATCCGCACCGGAGCGTCGGTCGCTTCGACTTCGTGATGGCCAAATGCGCTCTTCTGTGAGAAGTTCCCGAGCGGCACCTACGAGGACATAGCCGGCCTCTGCGAGGTCGCGACCCTCAGCGAGATCGAGGCACAGGGGTGGAGCCTGAACCGAGGGCGATCGTTTATAGACGCAGGGCGATCCGGGGCCGCGCGGACAGCGCCGGTACCTTGCGCGAGAGCTTATGACTGCCGTCGCGGATGAGACGACTATCCAATGAGCGGCGGTGCATGGCGTGAACGCCCGATCAGCGAGCTCTGCTTGGACAACTGGCGCTGAGAACGCCGTCGTTGACGTGCGCGCACGACGCCGTCCGTTGTTGAGAACGAGTCTCAGACTGCGGGCGATATGCGTGCGTTCGAGGGGGCTCGGCGCGTTACACGGGGCGGGGCGCGGCTTCTCGCGATTCGTCCGAAGCGGCAGTCCGCGCGATCAGGCGGAGCCCGGACTCGCGACGTGTGCTGGCCGCCCCAAATGCCGATCCCATGGTGGTACCGTTTTGGGATGAGTAAGCAGATCGCGGTTCGCCTTCCCGACGACCTGGTGGCGTTCGTCGACGAGATCGTCGATCGCGGCGACGAGCGCAGCCGAGCGGCCGTCGTGACCAAGGCCCTCCAACGTGAGCGCCGCCGTCGCACCGCCCTCGACGATGCCGACATCCTCGCGCGCACCGGCCCGGACCTCGAACTCGCCGGCCTGGCTGAGTTCGCCGCGCGGCTGCCCCAGGACTGATGCGGCCGATCCACCTCGCGAACTTGGACAAGACCCGGCCCGTGCTCGTGCTCACGCGCGAGCTCGTCCGCCCTCATCTGAGCACCGTCACGGTCGCCCCGATCAGCACGACCATCCGCGGGCTGTCAACAGAAGTCAACGTCGATAGCGCCAACGGACTTGCCGGGCCCTCCGTGATCAACTGCGACCACATCACCACGATCCCCGCAGCCGCCCTCGGCCGGCAGATCGGCCTTCTCCTGGACCCACAGGAAGACGAGCTGACCGCCGCGATCCACGCGGCCTTCGACCTCGACTGACCGCCACCCGCCGCGCCAGCGCCGTCGCGGCTACTCCTCCGGACGGCCAACCCCGCGCTGAACGCTTTGCTGATCTCGTCTCCGACCGCAGGCGGTCGTTGAATGGCGAATCCGCCCGAGGCTTGCGAAGCGAAGCTGCGACGGTGTTTGACCACCTCGACGCGGACGAGCTGCTCCGTCCGGGTGCTGATGCCTTGGAGGGGAACAGGTCTGGGGTGCGGGTGCGGAGCTTGTCGCAGCCGGCGTTCGCGTTCGCCGCGGGACGCTTTTCACGCTGGAGAAGATGCGGGCCGGGCGGCACCTGGGCGGCATGCCGGTCGAGCCGAGCACCCGGTTGTCGTATCTGGCGACCAAGAGTAGGTTGAGGCGATGCTGACATATGTGGTGCGAGCGCGACGGGTGTCAGGTGTCGTGCTGGCTCTGATGTCGGCGCTGTTGATCGTCGCCGCTGCCGCTCCAGGTGATCAGAACGAGTCGGCAGACCGACCGCTGCAGGAGGCGGCGATCAGCGTCGGGTATTCCCACGCGTGCGCGGTGTCTGCTGACGGCAGCGTGCGCTGCTGGGGGAGTGACTCCAGCGGGCAACTCGGGGACGGTGGCACCACCACCAGCGTCAACGCCGCGCCCGTCGGCGCCGTCGCGCTCGGTCAGCCGGCCCGCTCGATCAGCACCGGTGGGAGTCACACGTGCGCGCTGTTGACCGACGGTAGCGTGCGCTGCTGGGGCACAGACGCCGCCGGTGAGCTCGGTAACGGCGCGACCACGACCGGAGACAGGTCCGTGCCGGTTGGCGCCGTCGCGCTCGGCCAACCAGCCAGCGCAATCACTACCGGCACGCAGCACACGTGCG
>JBKJUD010000440.1:0-3568 GCA_046590735.1 Candidatus Eiseniibacteriota bacterium
GCGGCCGCTTGCTGCGCCCGGCCGCCCGCGCGGCCGTGCGCGAGACGGCGCCTCCGCCCGACAGTGTCGACGTGCCGACCGACTAGCATGCCCGCCCCCCCGCGCCATCCCATGGCACACGGCTTTCGCGCCGTCGACAAGGTCCTGGTCGTCTGCACGCTCGCGCTGCTGCTGATCGGTTTCCTGGCCGTCTACAGTGCGACCAGTTTTCCCGGCACCCGCGAGCACGGCTCGCACATCAAGCAGCTGGTGTGGATGGTCATCGGGCTCGGTGCCTTCGTGCTCGGCGCGCTGTTCCCGGTGCGCTTCTACGACGGGCCGCTGGCCACGCTCGTCTACGCGCTGGCGGTACTGCTGGTGGGCGTGACACTCGTCCTCGGCCGCGTGCACCTCGGCGCCACCCGCTGGATCGAACTCGGGCCGCTGCACTTTCAGCCGTCCGAACTGGCCAAGATCGGCACCGTGCTGGTGCTCGCACGCCTGCTCTCCGGCCGACCGCACGACACCGTCCGCACGCGACGGATGTTCCTGTGCCTCGGCGTGTGCGCGCTGCCCGCGGCGCTCGTGATGAAGCAACCGGACCTCGGCACCGCGGTCTCGTTCCTGGCTGTCCCGTTGCCGCTGATGTACTGGGCGGGTTTCCCGCTGTTCGGCCTGTTGCTGGTTGCCTCGCCGGTGGCCAACCTGCTCGCGCTGGTCAGCATGAAGGCGTGGATCACGTACATCGTCGTGCTCGCGCTGGTGCTGTGGAATTCGCGCGACCGCATCGGCGTGTTCGTGGCGGTGCTGCTGCTGGCGATCAACATCGGCGCGGGTGTGGCGGCGCCACGCGCCTGGAATCATCTGCACGACTATCAGAAACAGCGCATCGTCACGTTCTTCGACCCGTCAAAGGATCCCTACGGCGCGGGCTACCAGATCATCCAGTCGAAGATCGCGCTGGGCTCCGGCGGCCTCACCGGCAAGGGGTACCTCGAGGGCACGCAGAAGCGGCTGTCGTTCCTGCCCGAGCAGCAAACCGACTTCATCTTCTGCGTGGTGGGCGAGGAGATGGGGTTCGTCGGGACGGTCAGCATCCTGTTGCTGTTTACCCTTTTGCTCACCAACGGCGTGCTGATCGCCTACCAGGCCCGCAACCGGTTCGCCAGCGCGGTGGCGCTGGGCATCGTCGGCATCCTGCTATACAACATCCTCGTGAACGTCTGGATGACGGTGGGCCTGGCGCCGGTGACCGGATTGCCCCTGCCGCTGATCTCCTATGGAGGCAGTTCGCTGATGACCACGCTGTTCGAGATCGGCCTGCTGGCCAACGTGTCGATCCGGCGCCATGACTACTAGCCCGCGCGAGACGCCGGTGCCCACGGGGCACACCGCGGTGTACGCGATCCTCGGCGACCCGGTGTCGCATTCGCTGTCGCCGGCGATGCACAGTGGGGCGTGGTCGGCGATGGGACGCGACGCAGTGTACGTCGCGTGCCGCGTCGAGGAGCGCGATGTGGTGCAGGCCGCACACGGACTGTTCGCCGCCGGGATCGCCGGCGCGAACGTCACCGCCCCGCTGAAGGAGTGGGTGTTGCCGGCGTGCGTCGAGCTGGGCGAGAACGCCCAGGTGGCGGAGTCGGTGAACACGCTGGTCCGCGGCGAGAGAGGCTGGCGCGGCGAATCCACCGACGGCGACGGCTTCGTGCGCTGGCTGCGCGAGGAAGGGGTCGCCGTCGAGGGCGGCTGCTTCGTCTTGCTCGGCGCGGGAGGCGCGGCGCGCAGCGTGGCGCTCGCGCTGCTGGAGGCGGGTGCGTCCTCGGTGCGCGCCGCGGCGCGCGACCCCGCCCGGGCGGCGCGCACCACGCGGGGGGTGGCGCGGCGCGGCGGCGCGCGCTGGGATGTGGTCGGTCTCGAGGAAGTGTATGCGGGGAGCACGCTCGGCCACTGTGACGTGCTGGTCTCCAGCATTCCCGGCAACGCGCTCACCGAGCCGATGGCACATCTCGTGCTCTCCCGCGTGCGACCGGATGCAGTGATCGCCGACCTGTCGTACCGGCCCGGCGGTCCCTTGCTGCGCGAGGCCCAGGCACGCGGACATCGGGTGCACGATGGCCGCGGCATGCTGCTGCATCAGGCCGTGCTCTCTGCGGCGCTGTGGTGGGGCGAGGAGCCGCCGCTGGAGATCTATCGGAGCGCACTGGAGACCGCCACGCGGTCCTGAAGGAGGGGAGTCGCGTGGTGCGGGGAGGGCGGCGGATGGCGCTATCGCTGCTCGATGCCCTGTTGGCTCCCCGGTGTGCGTTGTGTGCGGCCTCCGTGCCCGGCGGCTGGGCTCCGGTCTGCGGGGCATGTCTGGAGGCGCTGCCGCCCGCCCCGCCGTCCGGCTGCCTGACCTGCCGGCGCGCTGGACTCGGAGCCTCGATGCGCACCTGCGACCACCCCGATCACGCCTGGGGGCGCAGCGCGGCCGCGACGCTCGCCGATGAAGCCGCCCTGTCCCTGCTCCACCTGTTCAAGTACGGCCGCCACGTGTCCCTCGCGGAGCCCCTCGGACAGTGCCTCGCGGGGCGCGTGCCCGTGGGATGGCTGCGCGAGGCGCAGGTCATCGTCCCGGTGCCGCTGCACCGCGGCCGGTTCCGTGAGCGCGGTTTCAACCAGGCGGCCCTGCTGGCGCGGACTGTGGCCGATGCCACCGGCGTGCCGGTGGACGAGGGCCTGCTGGTCCGGCGCCGGCGGACCGGCACCCAGACGCACCGTGGCGGCCGGGCGCGACAGGCCGGCGTCGAGGGCGCGTTCGGCCTGCGTGCCGGTGTGCAGGCCGTACCGCGGACCGTGTTGCTCGTCGATGATGTGCTGACGACCGGGTCGACGCTGGCGGCGTGTGCCGCGGTGTTGCGCGAGGGAGGCGCCACGGCCGTGCTCTGCGTCGCGTTCGCGGAGGCGGTCTGAGCGGCGCCCGCGCCACAGGGCCAACCCCGTCCGGGCAAAGTCCTTGGCGCCCCGGGGAGGGGAGTGCTAGCATGGGGCCGTGGCGCACGAATTCGGGGTGGGGCAGGGAGTCGTCAAGGCAGTGATTGCTGCCCGCAGGCCTTGACGGGGGTGCACGAGTTCCAGCCGACAGGTGTCGGGCAGCACGAGATGTAACCCGTGGGACGATCGCAGGATGCGAGACTCCGAATGCCGTGCCGGACGCCCTTGCGGGCATCGGGCCGGCATCGCCCGGCTTCCTCACCACCAGGCGAGTGCAGCGCGCACTCCGTACCCGACGAACGCGTGCTCCATCAGAGAGTTTCCGCCCCAGCCGCCGGCGCAGTGCGCGCCGCGGCGTCGATCCCTGGGCCGCAGCGGTCCGCCTATCGGCCGCCGCGTCGTGAACCAACAGGGACCCGTGTGAGCATCCAGCCAGCCCCGATGCGGGGCGACATGCCTGCAGTCGATAGCGTTGTGGAACCCTCGCCGTGGGAAACGTCACCGGTGCGTGACGTGCTGCCCGTCGTCGCTCGACCCGGACGCTACCGGATGCTCGAGGCGCGCGATGTGGACGAGCCGTCCGCGCTCGACGCGCGCGTCCTGCTCGCCGTGCCCG
>JBKJUD010000263.1:0-4844 GCA_046590735.1 Candidatus Eiseniibacteriota bacterium
CCACTCCCGCCCCAGCCCATTCACGGCATCGCCGGGCACGGCGCCGGGCACGGCGCCGGGCAGGTCGGCCCCCCGGCATCCCGCCGCCCGAGGCGCCCGCCGGAGCGTTGACCGAACCCTACCCTCGTGCTAGCGTGCCCCCTTCGACTTTCCCTCGCGTGGAGGATTATCCCGGTGATGACAGTGCGGCGTGCATGGGCCTCCGCGGCCCTCGGTGGGTTGGCTCTCCTCTGCGTCGGCACGCTTGCCGGCTGCGGCAAGCAGGGCGGCGATGCGGCCGGCGGGCCGATCCTCAAGGTGGGCGTGTACGGCTCCCTCACCGGTACCGACGCCACCTTCGGCCAGTCGACCAAGAAGGGCATCGAGCTGGCGGTCAAGGAGATCAACGACGCCGGCGGCATCGGCGGGGCGAAGATCGCGCTGACCGTCGAGGACGACCAGGGCCGTCCCGAGGAAGCCGCGACCGTCGTCGACAAGCTGATCTCGCAGGACAACGTGATCACGGTGATCGGCGAGGTAGCGTCCAGCCGCTCGATCGCCGCGGCGCCGAAGTGCCAGAACGCGGGCATCCCGATGATCAGCCCGTCGTCGACCAACCCGGAGGTCACGCAGAAGGGCGACTACATCTTCCGCGTCTGCTTCATCGACCCGTTCCAGGGCACTGCGATGGCCAAGTTCGTACACAACGACCTGCACCGGAACAAGGTCGCCATCCTCAAGGACGTCAAGAACGACTACAGCGTCGGCCTCGCGCAGTTCTTCACGCAGACGTTCACCTCGCTGGGCGGCACCGTGGTCGGCGAGGAGTCCTACAGCGCCGGCGACACCGACTTCAAGCCGCAGCTCACCGCGCTCAAGGCCCGCAACCCCGAGGCGCTGTTCATCCCCGGCTACTACACCGAGGTCGGGCTGATCGCGCGCCAGGCGCGGGACATCGGGCTGAACGTGGTGCTCACCGGCGGCGACGGCTGGGACTCGTCGGACCTCGTGAAGGTGGGCGGCGACGCGCTCAAGGGCGCCTACTTCAGCACGCACTACAGCGCGCAGGACACCTCGGCGGCGATCCAGACCTACCTCACCAAGTTCAAGGCCGCGTACAACGAGGTGCCCGACGGCATCGGCGCGCTGGCCTACGATGCGGGGAACATCCTGGCCGCCGCGCTGAAGCGCGTGCACGAGAAGGACCCCGCGGCCTTCCAGGCGCTGCTGGTGGGCGGCAGCGGCGACGCCCGCAAGAACGCCACCCGCATGCTGCGCGACGAGATCGCGGCCACCGCCAACTTCGACGGGGTGACCGGCAACATCTCGATCAACTCCGAGCGCAACGCGGTGAAGCCGGCGGTGGTGGTGCAGGTGGACGCCAACTCCATCGCCCACCCGGGTAGCTACGCCTTCACGGCGAAAATCGCGCCATAGGCGAGGCCGGGTGAGGTACCGAGGCGGCGTTCCGGGAAGTCCGGGAGCGCCGCCTCTCGTCTGACGGGGACTGACCGCGTGCAAGAATTCCTGCAGCAAATGGTCAATGGCGTCGCGTGGGGCTCGATCTACGCCCTCATCGCGCTCGGCTACACCATGGTGTACGGCATCCTGCGCCTGATCAACTTCGCGCACGGCGACATCTACATGCTCGGCGCGTTCGCCGGCTACTACATCGCCACCGCGATGCGCGTCAACGAGCGCGGCGGCGGCGTGATGACCGCACTGCTCGTGATGCTCGGCGCCATGCTCGCCTGCGCGGTGGCGGGGGTGCTGATCGAGCGCCTTGCCTACAAGCCGGTGCGCCGCCACCCGCGCATCGCCGCGCTGATCACCGCCATCGGCGTGTCGCTGTTGCTGGAGAATCTCGGCCTGATGGTGTTCGGGTCGAATCCGAAATTCTTTCCGCAGATCATCGCCTCGCAGAAGATCACGCTCGGCGGCGTCATCATCACGAACCACCAGGTCATCGTCATCGGCGTGTCGGTGTTCCTGATGGCGCTGCTGCGGTGGGTGGTGATGTCGACCAAGGTCGGGCGCGCGATGCGCGCGGTCTCGTTCAGCCGCGATGCCTCGAGCCTGATGGGCATCGACGCCGACACCGTCATCACCGTGACCTTCGCGATGGGCAGCGCGCTGGCCGCCGCCGCCGGCATCCTGGTCGCGCTCACCAACCCGAAGATCGAGCCGCTGATGGGGATCATGCCGGGGCTCAAGGCGTTCGTCGCGGCGGTGCTCGGCGGCATCGGCAACGTGCCCGGCGCCGTGGTCGGCGGCCTGGTCATGGGCATCACCGAGACCCTCGTCGTCGGCTACCTGTCGTCCACCTATCGCGACGCCATCGCCTTCGCGGTGCTGATCGTCATCCTTCTGGTGAAGCCCGGCGGCATCATGGGCAAGTCGCAAGTGGAGAAGGTGTGATGAAGGGACTCGTGCGGCCGCTCGTGGTGATCGCGCTGCTGGTCGCGCTGCAGCTGGTGACCGAGCACACGCTGAATCCCTATTTCCAGCGCATCCTGCTGCTCATGGGCATCAACATGGTGCTGGCGGTGAGCCTCAACTTGATCAACGGTTTCACCGGGCAGTTCTCGCTGGGGCATGCGGGGTTCATGGGGATCGGCGCGTACACGTCCGCGTGGGTGACGGTGAACCTGCAGCCGGCGTGGGAGCGCGCGTTCCATTTCATGCCGGGCGCCGGGAGCGATGCGCTGCTGCTGCTGGTGGGCATCATCAGCGGGACGCTGGCCGCCTCGTTCGCGGGCGTGCTCGTCGGCATCCCGTCGCTGCGGCTGCGTGGCGACTACCTGGCCATCGTCACCCTCGGCTTCGGGGAGATGATACGGGTGATCATCCAGAACATCGACGCCATCGGCGGGGCGCGCGGGTTCTCCAGCATCCCGGCGTTCACCCACCACTTCACCATCGTGATCTTCGGCGGCGTCGCGGTGACCGTCGCGGTGATCTGGAACCTGGTGCACAGCGCGCACGGGCGCGGATTCCTCAGCGTGCGCGAGGACGAAGTCGCCGCCGAAGCGCTCGGCGTGCCCACCACGAAGTACAAGGTGATCTCCTTCGCCATCGGCTCGGCGTTCGCGGGACTCGCCGGCTCGCTGTTCGCGCACTACAACGGCTACCTGCATCCCTCCACGTTCTGGTTCATGAAGTCGGTGGAGGTGGTGATCATGGTGGTGCTGGGCGGCATGGGCTCGATCAGCGGGTCGCTGCTGGCGGCGGTGATCATCACGCTGCTGCCGGAAGTGTTGCGGCCGGCGAACGGCTGGCTTTCCGGCATCGTGGCGAGCCCCGAGTCGCTGCGCATGATCCTCTACTCGCTGCTGCTGATCGTGCTGATGATCGCGCGGCCCATCGGGCTGATGGGGCATCGCGAGTTCCGCCTCTTCGGCGACGGCGGACAGCCCAAGACGTCGCGGCGTCCCTCCACGCGCAAGGGAGCCGCGGCATGAGCGCGGCGGCACTCGAACTGAAAGCGGTGACCCGCATGTTCGGTGGGCTGCGCGCGGTGGGCGACCTCAGCTTCCGCGCCGAAGCCGGGCAGCTCATGGGCCTCATCGGCCCCAACGGCGCCGGCAAGACCACCGTGTTCAACCTGATCACCGGCGTGTACCAGCCGACCGAGGGCACCATCACGCTCGGCACGCGGGTCGTGGCGGAAGGTGGCAAAGGCACGCATCTGCGGCCCTCGGCGATCGCGGCAGCCGGCATCGCGCGCACCTTCCAGACCTCGCGGCTGTTCGGCGGGCTGACGGTGCTCGACAACATGCGCCTCGGCTACCACCTGCAGGTGAAGGCGAGTTGGCTCGACGCCACGCTGCGCCTGCCGCGGCATCGCGCCGACGAGGCGGCGATTACCGAACGGTCGCTCGAATTGCTCGATCGCTTCGACCTGCTCGACTACACCGACGATCTCGCCAACTCGCTGCCCTACGGCCAGCAGCGCCGCCTGGAGATCGCGCGGGCGCTGGCCAGCGGGCCGCGCGTGCTGCTGCTCGACGAGCCCGCCGCCGGCATGAACCCGCAGGAAACCGGCGAACTCTCGCAACTGATTCGCTGGGTCCGCGACCACTTCGGCCTGACCGTGCTGTTGATCGAGCATGACATGCGCCTGGTCATGGAGATCTGCGAACACATCGTCGTCGTCGACCATGGCGAGAAGATCGCCGAGGGCTCGCCGCAGGAAATCCGCCACAACCCCAAGGTCATCGAAGCGTACCTGGGAGAGGAGGTGCCCGCCGGTGGCCACTGACCCGCCGCCCGTCGCCGGCGCCCCGCTGCTGGCCATTCGCGATCTCAACGTCTACTACGGGGCGATCCACGCGCTCAAGGGCGTGTCGCTCACCGTGCACAAGGGCCAGATCGTCACGCTGATCGGCGCGAACGGGGCAGGGAAGAGCACGCTGCTGCGCTCGATATCCGCGCTGCTCAAGCCGAAGTCCGGCAGCATCGAGTTCGAGGGTGAGGACCTCACCCGGCTGGCGCCGCACCAGGTGGTGGCGCGCGGGCTGTGTCACGTGCCGGAAGGCCGCATCGTCTTCGCCAACATGTCGGTGTTCGAGAACTTGCAGCTCGGCGCCCACCTGCGCCACGACAAGGCCGGCATCGCCGAGGATTTCGAGAAGATGTACGCGATGTTCCCCCGGTTGAAGGAACGGCGCACGCAGGCCGCCGGCACGCTCTCCGGCGGCGAGCAGCAGATGCTGGCGATCGCCCGGGCGTTGATGGGCCGGCCGCGCGTGCTGCTGATGGACGAACCGTCGCTGGGCCTGGCGCCGCTGCTGGTGCGCGAGATCTTCGCCACCATCCGCCGCATCAACGCCGCCGGGATGACGGTGCTGCTGGTGGAGCAGAAC
>JBKJUD010000457.1:0-3144 GCA_046590735.1 Candidatus Eiseniibacteriota bacterium
TCGCGCGGCGCTTCTTTCCCGCGACTGGCCTGCGATACCGTAGCTCCTCCTTGGAAGCGTGGCCGAACGTGCATGCGCTGACCGTGAGCGGGCCGGCGATTGTGGAGGTGGAGCGCACGGCGCGGCTTGCGGACGATGAGCCGCTCGCGATTCCCGGGTGGATGCGTCCCGCCCGGCAGGGCGATCTCCCGGAGCCGTGCGCGATGACGCCGCAGCGGCCAAACATCCTCCGCAGTCCACGGCGGTGATGGCGAGAGCCCTGGATGTTGATCGTGCGGGTGAAGCATCCCGCGACGGCGGAACGCGACGCGGAAGCCAGCCAAGCGCTCGCGGACCCAGACCATGTGCGGCGGAGCCGGAAGGACCCCAGCGTGCTACTCATCTACCGGGGATCGTCGCCACGCTGGCTGTGCGCCGTCGCGCGGATCATGCGGAGTGAAGGTTTCCTGATCACCGCCTACCCAACGGACGCCACCAAGGCAGGAGAGGTGCTGTGGACAAGATCCGGCTAGTGCACGATGTCGTCGGCAAGGCTCTCATGGTGTTGCTCGGCGATCCCGCCTCCGAGCACATCTGCGAGGAAACTGCGGACGAAGTGGTGTTGATGAAGGACGCCGTCGGGCACGTAATCGGGCTGGAGATCCTGCATTGCCACCCGGCCGGCACGGGACTCACCGTCGAGACGATCGTCACGCCAGCGGCGTAGCGCGCCCTACCTCCTTCCACTCGAGAAGTGAGCTACCCCGCGAGCCGCATGCTGGCGTTGATGGGTAACTCGAACATGTCGTCGCGCAGGAGTCGTGTGGAGAAGAACAGGACTTCGAAATTCTCAACATCGTGCGTGGTCGGGTTGATCCGGGCGATGACCTCGTCGCCAAGCTCCTCAGACTCCTGTGCGGCATACGGTGGGCACTTGTCGATGTGGAGAATGTCGCCTTCCCGGTCGTACCGGACCTTCAGCTTCGCTTCCCTTCGAGTTCTCCCTCGGCCAGTTTTCTGGCGATGTACGCCGTGATGATCCAGTGCCTCTCGTGCTGGTCGATCTCGCTCACGACGACGACAACCACGCGCTTCCCGTTGCGAACGTCATCATACCATCGAGAGAGCAGCCGTGCGCTGCCGAAGCGGGGGCTCCTCCGAACCTGGTCAGGGTCGGCCAATGTCACGGCGGATCCGGTCTCGATACTCGGGCAACAGATCGGGATGTCGGTTGGCGATGTGGTGCTCCCGCTCCTCGGTTAACTCAACTTTCCTCTGAGGTAGGAGCAGGGAAAGCGGGACACTGCACACCTCCTTTGCCCATGTTCGCCTCGCGTGCGCCTAACAGCTTTTCACTCGCGTTTCACCGAGGGCAGCCGAGTCAGCAGGAAGCTGACTCTACACGCCTGGGCCCGCACATCTGCCCGCTAGCGCGCGGAAACCTACCGCAGTGACGCGATCGCCGCGGCGCGGTCCGCCTGCTTGAAGATGTAGCTGCCGGCGACCAGCGTGTCGGCGCCGGCGTCGAGGCAGCGCCGGCCGGTTTCCGCGTTGATCCCGCCGTCGACGCTCACCTCCAGTGACAGCCCGCGCCGCGCGCGTTCCGCCGCGAGAGTCGCGATCTTCGGCACCGCCTCCTCCATGAACCCCTGCCCGCCGAATCCCGGCACCACGCTCATCACCAGCACGAGGTCGAGCGCGTCGAGCACCGGCAGCAACGGCTCGAGCGGCGTCGCCGGATTCAGCGCGATCCCCACGCACACGCCGGTGGCGCGCAGCGCGGCGATCGCGTCGGGCCGCGCGAGGCCGAGTTCGGCATGCATCGTCAGCGAGGTCGCGCCGGCGTGGGCGTAGTCGGCGGCGTAGCGCAGCGGCTCGGAGATCATCAGGTGCACGTCGAGCGGCAGCGCGGTCATCTTGCGCACCGCCTCGACGATCAGCGGGCCGAAGGTGAGGTTCGGGACGAAGTGGCCGTCCATGACATCGACGTGGAGCAGGTCGGCGCCGGCGGCTTCCACGCTGCGAATTTCCTCGGCCAGGCGCGAGAAGTCCGCGGAGAGAATCGAGGGGGCGATGCGCACGGGGCGTGGTCGGGCGTCGGCTGTCACGGGGTCGGGCCTCCTGGCCGAAGGGTCTACCGCTTGGAGACGAGCAGGATGCTGTCGCCGGGCGCGAGCGACGAGCCCGGCGGCGGGTACTGGTCGACGATCAGCGCGCCCTCGGGCATCGGTGAGCCATCGGAGCCGAGCACGGCGACGCGATAGCCCTGGCTGCTGAGCAACTCGAGGATGCCATCCACGGAGCGGCCGCGCACATCGGGCATGACATCGGTCGAAGGCGGCGTGCCCAGGCTGACGCGCAGATCCACCGTGGCGCCGGGCCCGACGGCGGAGTCGGCCGGCGGACTGCTGGCGATGACCATGCCGGCGGGGATCGCCTCCGAGTACCCGTATCCGATATGGCCGGGGGCAAGGCCGGCGTTCGTGATCTGCAGGCGCGCCTGCTGCAGGTCGACGCCGACAATCGAGGGCACCGTGACCAACTCGGGGCCGAGGCTGACGACGACGGAGACCAGGCGGTCGGTCTTCACGTAGGAACCGGCGGGCGGATCCGTCCGCACGATTCGGCCCGACGGCACCGTCGGGTCCGGCGATTCGCCGGCGCGCGTCAAGCGCAGCCCCAGCGCCTGCAGCACAACCTGCGCGGAGTCCAGCGGCGCCCCGGTCAGGTCCGGCACCAGGATCTCGGAGCCGTGGTTCACCGCATTGGGCATGATCAGGTAGTTGACCACCGCGAAGGCGCCGCCGAACAGCAGAACACCCAGCAGCGCGAGCCACAGCCACAGCCGCGCGCTGGGCCCAGCGGCGCGAACGGGCGAATCGCCCTCGCGCGATTCGCCCTCGATGAACGCACGACCGCGCGGCGCGCCAGGCGCGTCGTCGCGGTCGTCGTCGTCGTCGGTGTGTCTAGCCATTGCGGCGCAGACGGGCCGCGAAGGCGCCGTCGGTGCCGAACTGCGAGGGCCGGATCTTCATCCGCCCGTCGACCACCACCTCGGCCGGGATGAACTGCTCCGCCGGCTCCAGCACGTAATCGGCGTGCGCCGCGAGGAAGTCGTCGAGCACGGCATCGGTTTCCTCGGGCTCGAAGCTGCAGACCGAGTAC
>JBKJUD010000480.1:0-3686 GCA_046590735.1 Candidatus Eiseniibacteriota bacterium
CCGGCCTGCCCCCGCTGGCCGCCGCGCTGCGCCGCCAGCGCGTGCACGAATTGCAACAGGCACAGGAAGCCGCGCACTTCACGCCGCTGCCCGGCGCCGGCGCCCCGGATCATCTCGCCGTCGAATTGCATTTCCTCGCCCACCTGATGGCCGGCGCCGCCGGCGATGTCGCCGGTGCCGTGCCGACGTTGCGGCGCGCGAGCGCGGTCGCCACCGAACACGTCCTGTCATGGCTGCCCTGCGTGCGCGCGGCGATGCTCGCGTGCGGGGAGCGCGAGTTCTTCTTCGCCAGCCTGATCGTCGCGGAGGCCGCCGCGCGTGCGGTGGTGGAGGAGTCGGCCGCCTTCGGGGCCACGCCGGCGGTGTGAGCGGGGCGACGGTCCTCCGTCCGGCCGCCCCGGCGGTTGACCCGCCCGGGCACGCTGTGTAGGGTCGCCGCGCGCGCGATGCCGCGCTGTTGCCCCGCCGCCCGAAGGAGACCCTCGTGTACACACTCGATCTCGCCGGCAAGACCGCGCTCGTCGCGGGCGTCGCCAACCATCGTAGCCTGGGCTGGGGCGCCGCGCAGGCGCTGCACCAGGCGGGGGCCCGCCTCGCCCTCACTTACCAGGGCGACCGCCTCAAGGAAAGTGTGGGGAAGCTGACTGCCGACATGCCCGATGTCGTGCTGGCCGGCTGCGACGTCACCGACGACGCGCAGATCGAAGCGGCGGTGGCAGACGTGGTCGCGCAGGCCGGGCCGATCGACATGTTCGTGCACTCGATCGCCTTCGCCAACCGCGAGGACCTCGAGCACGGCTCGATGAGCCGCACCTCGCGCGAAGGATACCGGGTGGCGATGGAGATCAGCGCCTACAGCTTCGTGGCGATGGCCCGCGCACTCAAGCCGCACCTGCGCGAAGGCGGCAGCATGGTGACGATGTCGTTCTTCGCCGCCGAAAAAGTCTTCCCCAACTACAACGTCATGGGTGCAGCCAAAGCCGCCCTCGAGCACCACGTCCGGCAGCTCGCGTACGAATTCGGTGAGCAGGGTGTCCGCGTCAACGCGGTGAGCGCCGGCCCGGTGAAGACGCTTGCCTCGGCAGGCATCGCGCGTTTCGGCGACGCACTGCGCACCCACAGCGAGCGGGCGCCGCTGCACCGCAACGTGACGAAGGATGAAGTCGGCGCCGCGACGCTGTTCCTGCTCTCCAACATGGCCAGCGGCGTCACCGGCGAGACCCTGCACGTGGACGCCGGCTACAACATCATGGGCGTGTAGCCCCCGGCGCTAGAAGAACAATCGCGCGCCGGCCGTCCAGAGGCCCGTGTAGCCGCGCGCGTACATCGCATGGAAGCGGGCGTCCACGCCGATCGCCGTGGCGCCGCGCGGGGCGCGCGACTTGACGCCGAGCCCCAGATTGAAGCCGCCTGCCGTGGACTCCTGCGAGTCCACCTGCTGGAAATCGTCCCGGCCTCCGTCGTGCAGGTAGTCGCAACCGCGGGGCACACCCCAGTGCCGCGTGTAGATCCCGGCGCCCACCGTGGCGTAGGCGATCTGCCGCGAGCTGATCGATAGCGGCGTGTATGCCTGCACGGTGACCGGGACCACGCTCTGGAATTGGGCGCACGGATCGCGCGAGATCCCCAGCATCTGGTAGCTCGCCTCGACGCCCACCGCCTGCTGCGTCTCGCGGAGCGGGTGCAGCACGCCCACCACTAGGCCGAGCGAACCGGGGGGGCCGAATCCGTTGTCCTCCTGGGTCGTCCCGTAGCCGGCGCCCAGAATCACCAGCGTGCGCGCGCTGCCCGTCGTGCCCGTCAGGACCGCTGCCAGCGTCAGCGCCGCCAGCACCCCGCGTCGTGTCCGCATCGTCATTGCCCCTCTGCTCGCCGCCGCGCCACCACCACCGCCTCGCGACGCCGGAACCACAGCGCGCTCTCGCGCTCGTGGATGCCCATGCCGCTGGCATCGTCCGCCGCCATCGACTCGCGCAGCAGCCGTTCGACTGCGGCGCGCACGTCCGCCGGCGGGTTCGCCACCGCCAGCCACCAGTCGACCGGCTGCGCGTCGCCGTACAGTTCGACGTGCTCGACATGGAAGCCGGCGGCCTCGTGCAGCGCGCGGATCCCCCCGGACCCGTACATCCAGACATGCGAGGGATCGCGCACCCGCTCGATGTGATTGTGCAGCGCGGCGCGCGCGGCGTCGTCGGCGGATAGCGTGTCCGAGGTGGCGAGCCGCCCGCCGGGCCGCAGCACGCGGTGCGCCTCCGCGAGCACGTGCGGCGCATCCGCGAAGTGATGCAGCGCCTTGTGCGAGATCACCAGGTCGACGCAGGCATCGGGCAGCGGCAGCGCCTCGGCATCCGCGGCGACGCAGCCGAGGCGGCCGTGTGCGAGTCCCCGCGCGCGCGCCGCGGCTTTGGCGAGGAAAGCGGGCGTGAGGTCGCTGGCCACCGTGAACGCGCCGGCCTCGGCCACCATCGCGCTGACGAATCCCGGGCCGGCCCCGAGGTCGAGACACACCTCACCCGCGCGCGGCGCCGCGCAGGCCAGCAGTCGCTCGTGCGAGGCGCGGTCGTTGGCTTCCTTCAGCGCGTTGTAGCCCTCGGCGATGCGGCTGAACATCGCCTGCACCTCCGCCTTCTGCGCGTGCGCCTCCAGCGGCGCGCCGGCCGGCTGGCTCACGGTTCCCGCATGAATTGCACGAATTCACCCCGCGTGCGGTCGCGCATCGTGTAGTTGCCGGCACTCTCCGCGGCGATGGTCGACAGCGGCGTGGCGCCGTAGTCGTGGCCGCTGCACACCACGGTCTCGGGCGGCAGTTCGCGCAGGCGCATCAGCGAGTCGTACAACTGCTCCGAGCTGCCCCCGGCGAAGTCGGTGCGCCCGCATTCGCCGACGAAAAGCGTATCGCCGGTGAACAGGTGGCCGTCCACCAGGTAACACACGCTGTCGGTGAGGTGCCCGGGCGTGTGCAGCACGCGCACCTGCAGCGAGCCCACCGGCAGGACATCGCCCTCGTCGACCCCGTCGTCCTTGCCCAAAGGCGCGACCTTGTGCATCGCCACCCGCGCGCCCACCCGGCGCACCAGATCGCCGATGCCCTGGATGTGATCGGGATGCGAGTGGGTGATCAGCGCGTGGGTGATCGCGAAACCGCGCTGCTCCGCGGTGCGCAGGACGAGGTCCATGTCCCAGCCGGGGTCGACCACGGCGCCGGTGGCGGTGACCGGGTCGCCGATCAGGTAGACGAAGTTGTCGAGCGGGCCGAGCTTGAGCTGTTCAAGAATCATCGGGGCCTTTCCTGCGCGCGCTAGTGCGATGTCGCGCCGTCGCCGTCCGGCTCCGCGCCGGCGTACAGGCCGCTCACCAGGCTGCCGAAGCGCTCGACGATCTGCCGGCGGCGTAGCTTCAACGTCGGCGTCATCGAGCCATCATCGATGGTGAACTCCTGCCCGAGCAGCGCGAATTTCTTCACCCGCTCGAAGCTTGCGAGGTCGGCGCAGCGTTCGTCGACGTGCTGCTGGATGGCGGCGACCAGCGCGGGGTTCGCCAGCACGGCTTGCGGGGGGTCGGTCGGCAGCCCGTGCGCCTGGGCGAACTCGCGGACCTTCTCCATGTGCGGCACGATGAGCGCGGTTCAAGACCTCCGAGTGGGTCAACCAGATGCTGGTGCTCGGCGACAAGCAGAAGTACGTCAC